>SYDD01000388.1 GCA_005786775.1 Opitutaceae bacterium | reverse complement strand
CGCGCCCGCGGGCCTAGTCCTCGAGCGCCCCCTGCCCGCCGCGACGTGGGCGGGACTGGTGGCGGCCGGCGCGGCGGCGAACGTTACCCCCCAGGCCGTGGCCCTCGCCGCCTGGCTTGCCCTCCTGGCCGCTGACACGGGCCGGGACGAGGTCGTGACCGCCGTGGCGGTGGACCTGCGGGGAGATGAGGATGAGCTGGCGACGGCGGGCCACCACGTGAACCTGCTGGCCGTTCCCGGGCGCATCGATCCGGACGAACCGTTTTCCCGCCTGGTGGCGCGGGTCTACCGCACTTTGCTGGAGGCGCTCGAGCACCGGCGGCACCCGTTCCCGGCCGTCGCGCGGGACCTCGCGGAGCGGGCCGGCGACCCCGGGGCGGGCGCGCTCGAGACCTGCCTGTATTTCCAGGCGGCGCCGGATCCCGCCGTCCGGGCCGTGCTGGACCGCCTCGTGCCCGGCATCCAGCAGACCGGCGAGTTCGCCCTCGCGGCCGAGCTGATCGAGGGCGCCGCGGGCTGGCGCTGCCACCTGAAATACCGTCCGGCCTGGATCGCGGCCCCGCGCGCCGAACGCCTCCTCGACCGTTACCTCACCCTGCTGGCCCGCGTCGCCGGCGGCGCGGAGACGGCGGTGGGCGCCCTCACCCGGGCGGAGTGCTTCGAGTTTCCCGCGACCGACGTCGCCACCCTGATTGCGCGCCAGGCCCGGCGGACCCCGGCGGCGCCGGCGGTGCGGACCGACGGGGGCACGCTGACGCACGGGGAATTGTCCGCGGCGGCCAACCGTCTTGCCGCCCGCCTCGTGGAGCGCGGCGTCCGGCCCGGTGACTTGGTGGCCGTGTGCCTGCCGCGGACCCTGGAGTTGCCCGTGGCCCTGCTCGCGGTGTGGCGCGCCGGAGCGGCGTATGTGCCCCTGGACCCGGTCTACCCGCCCGAACGCCTTGCGGCGATGGTGGCGGATTCCGGCGCGCGGTTCGCCCTGACCGTGCCGGAGGCGGGGTTCGCGCCCGCCGGGCTCGAATGCCTCGACGTCACCGGTTGCGCCGCCCCCGGGCCCGCGGTGGCGCCCCCGCCCGTGCCTCCCGACCCGGCGCGCACGGCCTACGTCATCTACACTTCCGGTTCGACCGGCCGGCCCAAGGGCGTGCGCGTCACCCAGCGCAACCTCACCCACTTCCTGTGCGCGATGGCGGAGCGGCCTGGGTTCACGGCGGCGGACGAGGTGCTCGCGCTCACGACCGTGTGTTTCGACATCGCGGCGCTGGAGCTCTTCCTGCCTTTGCTCACCGGCGGTTCGCTGGACCTGGTGCCGGCGGAGGTGGCGCGCAGCGGCACGCGGCTGCGCGCGCGGCTGGAGGCGGGCGGCGCCACGGTAGTGCAGGCGACCCCGGCGACGTGGAAGATGCTCCTCGCGGCCGGCCTGGGTGAGATCCGCCGGGTGCGCGCCCTCTGCGGCGGCGAGGCGTGGGACGCCGCCCTCGCGGCGGAGCTGCTGGCCCGCGTGGGTGAGCTCTGGAACCTCTACGGCCCGACCGAGACCACCGTCTGGTCCACTGCGGGGCGGGTGACGGACCCGGCGCGGCGGGGCCTGGGCGAGCCGGTGGGCAACACGGGGCTGCACGTGCTGGATGAGGCGGGCCGGCCCGTGGCACCGGGGGAGACGGGCGAGCTCTACCTTTCGGGCGACGGAGTGGCCGAGGGTTACCACGGCCAGCCGGCCCTCACCGCGGAACGCTTCGTGCACCTGCCCGCCGCGGGCGGCGTGCGCGCCTACCGGACGGGGGATCTCGTGCGCCATGCTTGAGTACGTCGGTCGCGCCGATCGCCAAGTGAAGCTCCGGGGCCACCGGGTGGAGCCCGAGGAGATCGAGGCGTGCCTGCTCACGCAGGCCGGGGTGGCGGCGGCCGCGGTCGTGCCGGTGCGCGATGGCGCGGGGGAGGTGCGGCTCGCGGGCCACTGGGTCGCCGGTCCCGCCGGCGGGCCGGACGCCGGGACGCTGCTCGCCGCTCTGCGCCGTAGCCTCCCCGAGTACATGGTGCCGGCGACCCTGGAACGGCGCGACGCGCTGCCCCTCACGCCCAACGGGAAGGTCGACCGCCGCGCGCTCGCCGAGCTCCCGGCCGCCCCGGCGCTGGCGGTCCCCGCCGCCCCCGCCCCGGTCCCGCCGGCCGCCCGCGCGGCCACGGAGGACGCGTGGCGGCCGGCGCTGCTTGCGCTCGTGGGCGAGGTGCTCCGGGCCGTGGTGGCCCCGGCGGACTGGGAGCGTCCGCTGGGCGAACTCGGCTTCGACTCCATCCGCCTCACCGCGTTCAGCACCACGCTTACCCGCGCGACCGGGGTATCGGTGGACGAGGCGGTGTTCTACGAGTTGCGGACGCTGGCCGGCGTGGCCCGGCACCTCCTCACGCGCGGGGCGGTTCCGCCGGGAGCCGCGCCGGTCGCCGCGCCGGCTCCGCGGGTGGAACCGGAGGCGCACCGGGCACCGGGTCCGCCGGGTGCGGCGGAACCGATCGCGATCATCGGCCTGGAGCTGCGCCTGCCGGGCGCCGACGGGCCCGCGGCGTTCTGGGCCAACCTCCGCGCGGGTTTTGATGCGGTCGGACCCTGGCCGGAGGCGCGGCGCCGCCTGGCCGGAGGCCGGGAGGCCGGGGAGGGCGGTTACCTCGCGGGCGTGGACGCGTTTGATGCGCCCGCCTTCGGCCTCTCGCGGCGAGAAGCGGCGGCGATGGATCCGCGCCAACGCCTGTTCCTCGAGGCCGCGTGGCGGGCGATCGAGCATGCGGCGATCCCCGTCGGCCGCCTCGCGGGCAGCCGCACCGGGGTGTTCGTCGGCATCGTCGGTGGGTCCGAGTACGATCCCGGGGAGCCGGACCCCGCGGCCGGGGTGGATGCCGGCGCGCAACGGGCCCTCGGCGCGGCCAGTTCACTGATCGCGGCGCGCGTCTCGTACCTCCTCGATCTCCGGGGGCCGAGCGCCGTGATCGACACGGCGTGTTCCGGCTCGCTGGTCGCCCTGCACCGGGCGGTGACGGCGCTGCGCCTCGGCGAATGCGACCAGGCGCTGGCGGGCGGCGTGAACCTGATCCTCGATCCGGCGGTGACGGTGGAGGCGGCCAAGACGGGGATGATCAGCCCCCGCGGCCGGTGCCGCGCGTTCGACGCGTCGGCCGACGGTTATGTGCGCGGCGAGGGCGTCGTGGCGCTGCTGCTGAAGCCGTTGGGCCGGGCGCAGGCGGACGGCGACCCGATCCTCGCGCTGGTGCGGGGAACGGCGGAGAATCACGGGGGCCGGGCGGCGGGGCTCACCGCGCCGAATCCGGCCGCGCAGGTGGCGGTGATCCGGGAGGCGCAGGCGCGCGCCGGGGTGGAGCCGGGCGCGATCGCCTTGCTGGAGACCCACGGCACCGGCACGCAGCTGGGCGATCCCATCGAGGTCAACGCGCTCCGCGAGGTCTGGTCCGGGGCCCCCGATCCGCTGCCGTGCGCGCTGGGCGCGGTGAAGACCCAGCTCGGCCATCTCGAGGCGGCGGCGGGTCTGGCGGGTGTGGCGAAGGCGGTGCTCGCGCTGCGGGCCGGCCTGATCCCGGGCAACCTGCACCTCGCCGTGCCCAACCCGCGCGTCCGCCTGGAGGGCACGCCCTTTCATCTGCCGGCCGTGACGACGACGTGGCCGGGTCCGCGGCGGCCCGGGGAAGCCGCGCCGGTGCGGCGGGCCGGGGTGAGCTCCTTCGGTTTCTCGGGGATCAACGCGCATGCCGTGCTCGAGGAGGCGCCCCCGCCGGTTGCGGTGCCGGTTGCGGCGGGTCCGGCGCTGATCGCGTTATCCGCGCGCACCGCGGCGGCGCTGGCGGCCACCGCGGCGGAACTCGCGGCCCACCTCGCCTCGGAGATGGGCGCCGGGATCACCCTGGGCGATCTCGCCACGACGCTCCTGGCCGGGCGGGAGCCCCTCGCGGAACGCCTGGCGTTCACGGCGGTGGATGTCGCCGAGGCGCGCGCGGTGCTGGCCGCGTGCGGGCGCGGGGAGACACCCTCCTCCGTCCGGCGCGGCACGGCGGCGGGCTCCGGTCCGGGGCTGCTCGCGGCCTGGGCCCGTG
>SYDD01000387.1 GCA_005786775.1 Opitutaceae bacterium | reverse complement strand
GCCAGCAGGAGCTTCCACCGTCCCTCCCGGATCGCCTGCGGCTGCAGGCCGAAGTAGTGCACCAGAGCGCGCGGCGGTCCTGCCGGAGCGGCGCCGGGCGTGAACCATGGCGCGAGGTCACGGCCGTCGATCACGCGGTCCGCCGGCAGGGCCGCCCCCGCCAGCCGCGCGCAGGTCGGGAAGACGTCCAGCAGGGAGACCGGCTCGGCCACCACCTGCCCGGGCGGAATGCCGCCCGGCCAGCGCACGAGCAGCGGCACGCGGAGGCCGCCCTCCCAGGTCGTGCCCTTGCCGGCGCGCAGCGGGCCGTTGCTGCCCGCCAGGGAACGGCCGGGAAAGCGGGGCGCCTTGGCGGGTGCCTTCGCCTTGGCTACCCCGGCCTTCCCCGCGGCCGCCGCATTGCCCCGCCCGCCCGAGGCCCCGTTGTCGCTCGAGAAAAACACCAAGGTGTCCTTTTCCAGCCCGAGCTCCCGCAGGGTGTCGAGGATCGCGCCGGTGCTGGCGTCGAGTTCCTCCACGGCGTCCCCGTACAGGCCTCCCCGCGACTTGCCGGCGAATTCCGGCGAGGCGTACTGCGGGATGTGCGGCATCGTGTGCGGGAGGTAGAGGAGGAAGGGCCGGTCGCGGTTGGCCCGGAGGAAAGCGATGGCCCGCTCGGTGTAGCGGCGGGTCAGCGTCGACTGGTCGACGGGCGCTTCCACGACCCGCTCGCCTTCGATTAGCGGCAGCGGTTCCAGGCCCATCACCTGGATGAACGGTTCGCCGACCGGCCACTCGTTGGAGTCGTTGCTGTGGGGGACGCCGAAGTACTCGTCGAAGCCGTGGCGGCGCGGCCGGAAGGGCGCGGCCCAGCCGAGGTGCCACTTGCCGATGCACGCCGTCGCGTAGCCGCGCGCCTTGAGCAGCGTGGCGAGCGTGAGCTCGGCCTCCGGCAGGCCGTGGCGCTCGGCGGGAAAGAGCACGTACGGCAGGCCGGCCCGCGCCGGCAGGCGGCCCGTGAGCAGCGCCGCCCGCGACGGGCTGCAGAAGGGCGCCGCGGAGTAGGCGTCAGTGAAGCGCACACCCTCGCGCGCCAGCCCGTCGAGCCGCGGGGTGGCGATCGTCGCGCTCCCCTGGCACGACAGGTCGCCCCAGCCGAGGTCGTCCGCGAGGATGAGGATGAAGTTCGGGGGCCGCGCGGCGGCGGCTTGGGTGGTGAACACCAGCAGGAGGAGGAGCGCGCAACGAAGGGGCATCGGCCGTGCGGGTCGGGGTGAGATGCGCGGTGATAGTACTGCCCACCCGCCGGCGCAACCGCGACGTGGGCAGGCTGCTGGGTGCGGAAGTCGACCTTCGCGGCGACCACCCAGCGCCGGCTGGCCGCGAGGGGTTTCCACGGCGTATCCTGCCCGGGTGGGTGAGGCTAAGGGCTAGGGAGGGGCAGCTGGTCGAGGACCGCGCGCGCCCGCGCCTTGGCCGCCTCGTCGTGCTTTTCGCGGGAGGGCATCTCCAACCCCCGCTGGATCGCCGCGCGGGCCGAGCCGGGCTGGCCGGCGCCCGCGAGGGCGAGTCCGAGTTCAAGGTGGTGCTTGAGCTGGCCGGGTTCCAGCTCGACCGCGCGGGCCAGGTGGCGCACCGCCTCGGCGTGCGAGGCTCCGGGAAGGCCCCCGTAAAAGAGTTTCACCACCAGCCGCGCGGTGGCACCCAGTTCCGCGACCTCGTGGTGCCAGCGCCCGAGGATGTGGTGCGCCCAGGCGTAGCCGGGATCGAGCGCGAGGGCCCGCTCCGCCTCCGCGCGCAGGTCGCGCGAGTAACGGACCTTGTCCCGCGTGCCGCTGAGGACGCCAAGCTTGCCGAGGCAGATCGCGACCGAGAGCACGTTTTCCGCCCGCTGCGGATCCAGTTCCGCGGCGCGCCGGGCGTGCACCAGCGCCTGCGCGACGGCGGCCCGTTGCTCCTCCCGGGTGGGCAACTCCACCATCAGATCCGAGTACTGGCGGGCAAGCTTCTGCCGCAGGAAGGCGTCGGCTGGCCGCTCCGCCACCGCCCGCTCGAAGAGCGCGAGCGCACGCCGTGTGTCGAGGGCGGCTTCCGCGGCGAGCGCCTCGCTCACCAGCGGGTTGGGCGCCGCGCCGCTCTCCGCCCGGACGCCGCCCGCCGCGAGGGCGGAGCAGGCGAGCAGCGCGCGGAGGGGTGGCGGCATAGGAGCAACGTGCCGGGGATGGCGCCGCGCGCAAGCGTGTCCGCGGGTTGGGCGCGGCCCCGGTTTTCGCTTGGCGCGACGGGGGCCCCTCAGCGACCGTGACCCGATGGCCGTTGCCCCGATCCGTTATTTTCACCGCGCTCGCGCCCGGGAGGAGACCGAGGAGATCTTCGGCGAGCGCTGGCTGCGCTTCGCTTACGAGCATCCGGTCGGGCGGCTTGCCGTATGGCTGCTTGCGCGGCGGGTCCTTTTCTCGCGTTGGTACGGCTACCGGATGAACCGGCCCGTCAGTGCCCGGCTAATTCTGCCGTTCATCGCGCGCTACAACCTGGACGTCGACGAGTTCGCGACCTCCCCGTTCCGCTTCGAGCACTTCAATGCGTTTTTCTACCGCGCGCTCCGACTCGGCTGCCGGCCGATCGCCCCTGGCGAGGGCGTCGCGGTGCTCCCGGCGGACGGCCGCCACCTCGTGTTTCCGGATGTCGACGCCGCCGACGGGTTCTACGTCAAGGGCGCCCGCTTCACCCTTGCGGAACTCCTCGACGACGCCGGCCTCGCCGCCCGTTTCGCTGGCGGGGCGATGGTCATCTCCCGCCTGTGCCCCGTCGACTACCACCGGTTCCACTTCCCGGTGGCCGGCGTGCCCGGCGAACCCCGGCGCGTCCAGGGCTGGCTGTACTCCGTCAGCCCCATCGCCTTGCGCCGGCGCATCCGCTACCTCGTGGAGAATCAGCGCGAAGTCACGCTGGTGGAGAGCCCGGCCTTCGGTCCGGTCGCGGTGCTCGAGGTCGGCGCGACCAACGTCGGCAGTATCCTACAGTCATTCGTCCCGGGCCGCCCAGTGGCCAAGGGGGATGAGAAGGGGCTTTTCGCCTTCGGCGGGTCCTGCGTGATCACGCTGTTCGCGCGCGGCCGCATCCGGTTCGACGCCGACTTGGTCGCCCAGAGCGCCCGCCATATCGAGACCTACGCGCGGATGGGCGAATCTCTCGGGACCGCGCCCGCGGCCTGATGCCCGAGTGGCGAGATAGGTCGGGCTTGCGTCGCGCCGGCCGGTTCCGCGTTCGCCACGCCCTCCTGCCCCCGGCTAGT
>SYDD01000386.1 GCA_005786775.1 Opitutaceae bacterium | reverse complement strand
GGCGAGGCCACGCGGACGGTCGTCGCCGACGGCGCGGCCGGCGATCCCCTCCTGCGCGGGGTGGGCCCGATCTTCGGGGACAGCGACGTCTACGAGGCCTATCCGCCCGCCGACGCCCGCCTACTCCTCCGCGGCCTCGTCCTGCGCGGGATGAACCCCGGAGACGCCCCGGCCGACCACCGCAAGCCCCGTGCGACCGACAAGCAGCCGCAAGGAGTCAATGACCCCGCGATGCCCGTGGCCTGGACGCGCCTCTTCCGCAACGAGGCCGGCACGACCAACCGCGTCTTTACCACCACCCTCGGCGCCGCCACCGACCTGAGCGACGAGAGCCTCCGCCGGCTCGTGGTGAATGCCGTCTTTTGGGGCCTCGGCCTCGAGGTGCCCGCCGCGGCCGACGTCACGCCGGTCGACCCCTACGAGCCGCGCGCTTACGGGTTCCGCGCGTTCCGCTACGGCCTGCGACCGGCGGACTATGCCCTCGGCCGCACCGTGCCCCCGGGCGGCACCCCGCCCCCGCTCTCCAAGAAGGCCCCGGCCAAGAAATGATCCCCTCCTCTTCCCCCCACACCATGAAATCCCTCCGCCTCCTCACTGCCCTCGCCCTCGCCTCTCTCGCCGCCCGCGCGGCGGATGCCGGGTTCCAGCCGATCTTTAACGGCAAGGATCTCTCCGGCTGGGAGGGCAACGCCGACTTCTGGTCCGTCCGCGACGGTGCAATCACCGGCCAAACCACCGCGGAAAAGACCACCAAGGGAAACACGTTCCTCGTCTGGAAAGGCGGCAAGCCCTCGAATTTTGAGCTGCGCGCCCGCTTCCGCCTGACCGCCCAGAACGACAAGAACCAAGCCAACTCCGGCATCCAATACCGCAGCAAGGTCCTCGATGCGGCCACCTTCGTCGTGGGCGGCTACCAGGCCGACATCGACTCGACCGGAAAGTACGCCGGGATGCTCTACGAGGAGCGCGGCCGCGGCATCCTGATGTCCCCGGGCCAGACGATCCGCGTGAGCGCCCCCGATGCCGCGGCCGTTACCGCCGCCCAAGCCGACAAGAAGGCCAAGGGCAAGGCGAAGGCCAAGGTCGAGGTCCTCGGCACCGCCACGAAGCCCGAGGAGATCCTCGCCGCCTACAAGCTCGGCGAGTGGAACGAGCTGCGCATCGTCGCCAATGGCCAGCGGCTCCAGCACTACTTGAACGGCAAGCTTTCGGCCGACGTCACCGACACCGATCCCGCGGCCGGCGCGAAGGACGGCGTGATCGCGCTGCAGCTGCACCAGGGTCCCCCGATGACCATCCAATTCAAGGATGTGCAGCTGAAGACCCTGCCCTGAGTCCCCGTCTCGAACCCGGCCGCGCTTTCCGGCCGGGTTCGCTGGTCCCCTCCGGCCAATTTCCCCGGGCCGGCCTCACCCCTCCACAAGCCACGCCCCCAATGCCCCTGTCCCACCTCGTCCTCGCCCGACTCGCCTGCGCCGCCGCCGTGTTCCCGGCGGCCGTTGCCGCCCAAACCGCGCCGACCAGCGCCGCACCCGCCGCCCCCGCTTCCACCGTGAAGCTGGAGGAATTCGTGGTCACCGGCGTCTTCAACGCGACCGAGGCCAAGAAAGCCACGACCGCCATCACCGCCGTGGATATGGCGGTGATCGCGGATCAGGTGCCCATCAGTGCCGACGATATTCTCCTCAACGTTGCGGGCGTGTTCGTGAACTCGTCCCTCGGGGAGATCCGCGGGATGGTCTACTCGCGCGGCATTTCCGCCGACAGCAGCGACGGCGCTACCGGCCAGTATTACGTGTCGATGCAGGAGGACGGCCTGCCGCTGACGAACGTCAATTTCGGCAATTACAACGCGAGTTACTTCAACCGTCCCGACGGCACCCTCCAGCGGGTCGAGGCCGTGCGCGGGGGCAGTGCGTCTATCACCTCCTCCAATTCCCCCGGCGGCGCGTTTAACTACATTAGTCGCGTGGGTTCCGCCAACTTTGGGGGCGAGCTGCGCACCCGCTACGGCCTCGAGGGGCGGGGTTCCCCGCACCTTCGCGTCGAGGGCGTGGTCGGCGGTCCGCTGGGCCGGAAGGGCTGGAATTACAGCTTTGGCGGCTTCTACCGCTACGCCGAGGGGCACCGCCCGCCCGATGGCTACCCGATGAACCACGGGTTCAACCTGCGCGGGAACCTCTACAAGGACTACGGCCGCGGCTCGGTGAAGATTTACGGCAAGTACCTCGACGACCGGAATCACTGGTATGAGTACCTGCTCGCCCGCGACCCGCAAAACCCGAAGCAATACCCCGGCCTCAGCCGCTACAGCACCAACCTCTTCCCGAAGACCAAATTCCAGTATCCGCGCGAGTCCGACACCACCTTCGCGACCTTCGACTCCGCCGACGCCGTCCGCTCTCGCCAGCGCTACGGCGGCGTCGAGTGGAAGCATGACTTCGGCGGTGGCTGGTCCGTGAACCATAACATCAAAGCCAGCCGCAGCTGGGCCGACTGGAACTCCAGCTCGGGCGTCACCCCCCGATCCCTCGACTGGCCAAATTTCTTCAGCACGATGGGCATCCAGTTCAGCGGCGGCGGGACCGCCCTGAACGGGCGGGTCCCGCCCGGGCTGTACCAGTTCTACGACCGGAAAACCGGCTCCGTCCTCGGCGAGGTGACCTCCAACGGCTCCTATACCGTCAACGCCAACGCGATGGTGCAGGCCGGCCAGGTGGTGCGCTTCGCGAACCTGCCGAACCAGCAGATCCTCCCCAACGCGCTTTGGACGAACAACGGCCGCGTCGCCAACGAGCATATGGACGAGCTCATGGAGCGCCTCTCCATCACCAAGAAGCTGGGCTCGATGTCGTTCACCTTCGGTGGCTACTTCGGCTACTCGGATATCTCCGACCGCCAGTCGAGCGGCGGCCGCACCGCCTCGCCGCTGACCGAGCAGCCCCAGCCGCTCGGCATCCGCTGGATCCCCGCCACCGCCGCCACTGCGCCCGCCGGCACCCCCGCCGCCACCCTGGCCGGCGTCGCCGGCTGGAACGGTCGCCCCGTGCAGATCACCAACCCTGAGGGCTTCACCGCGCTCGGTGTGGGCTACGTGCGCGATGAGGCGATCGCCCGCCAACTGGCCTACTTCTTCGGCCATAAGTGGGACATCACGGACCGCTGGGGCGTCGACTGGGGGTTCCGGGGCGAGAAGTTCCGGGTCGTTGGCTTCAACCAGTCGGGCACTCAAAACCCGCGCGGCAACTGGGATCCGACCTACGGCGGCGCCGACGGCGACCCGTACACCATGTTCGACAACCGCTTCCAGATCCCCAACGCGGCCGCGAAATGGTTCTTCGACAAGGATGTCCGCAGCTTCTCCTGGTCGGTCGCGACCAACTACGTGATCGACAACGAGAATTCGTTCTACGTCCGCTTCGCCGACGGCGAGAAGGCGCCCGACTACGGGTTCTTCCGCAACTACAACTCCGTCTTCCGCCTGAACAACCTGCGGCCCCGGCCGCAGACCGTGGAGCAGTGGGAGCTCGGTTATCGCTGGAAGCGCAAGGACCTCACCCTGACCGTCACGCCCTTCTGGAGCCGCCTGGCCAATATCAACAACAACCCGCAGGCCACCGAGGCCGATGGCGCCACCCTCTATTACCCCGATCCGATCTACAACATGGTCACCTCCTATGGCATCGAACTGGAGGGCGAGTACCGCCTGACCGAGCGCCTGCGCCTGCGCTCGGTCTTCACCACGCAGAAGTCCACCAACACGATCTGGAAGGTATTCGTCGCCGGCGTGAATGGCCGCGATGACGACAGCTACCTCGATTTCTCCGGCAAGCCGGCCGACAACAATCCGGACTTCATCCTCAACACGACGCTCGATTACCGGACGCGATCCTGGTTCGGCAACGTCTCCTGGCGCCATATGGGCGAGCGCGCCGGCAACATCGCCAACGTCATCACCCTGCCCCGCTTCAACCAGTTCAACCTCACCGCCGGCTACACGATCTCGCGGACCCGCTCGGTGAACCTGAACATCAACAACGTCCTCGACAGCGAGGGCGTGATGACGTGGCGCGGCTGGGGCGTGAACCCCGGCGACCGCCAGAGCTACACTTCGCTCCCCGCCACCGGCCGCGACACGATGCTCCAGTACGTGCCCGTCCAGCCCCGCGCCTTCTTCCTCACCTACACCCAGAAGTTCTGACGTCACCGCGGCCCCACCGCGCTCGTCTCATTCGCCCTCCTCCCTTCCATGCGCCTGTTGCCCGTCCTCTTCGCCCTGACCGCCGTCGCGCTGCCGGCCGCGGAACAGAAGAAAGCCAACCCGATCCGCCCCAATCCGGCCGAATTGCCGCCCCCGGCGGATCCGGCGGCGATCAACCTCCCGGCAGGCTTCAAGGTCGAGATGCTCTACAGCGTGCCGCGCGCGGATCAGGGCTCGTGGGTCTCGCTGACGACCGACCCCAAGGGCCGGATCCTTGCCTCCGACCAGTACGGCGGCATCTACCGCCTCACCCCGCCCCCCCTCGGCACCCGCGAGGGGCTCCGCGTAGAGAAGCTGGACATCGACCTGAACCGGGTCGCCGTGGCCGCACCGCCGCCGGAGGAGCCGCGCAAGGCCAAGAATGAGAAGGCCAAGACGGAGAAAGCCGCTCCCGTCGAACGCCTCGAGGTCGGCGCGCACGGCCTGCTCCACGCGTTCGGCAGCCTCTACGTGATGGTCAACGAGAACCGGGCCCGCGCCGGCCTCTGGCGCCTGCGGGACACCGACGGCGACGACCAGTACGACGAAGTGAAGTACCTCCGCCCGCTCAAGGGCACCGGCGAGCACGGGACCCACTCGCTCGTCCTCTCCCCCGATGGCCAGACCATCACCGCGTCGTTCGGTAACTTCACCGACCTGCCCGCCACCGTGGAGAAAACCCGCCCGACCGCGTGGGGCGAAGACCATCTCCTGCCCCGGATGTGGGACGCCCGCGGCCACGCGCGCGGCCGGATGGCCCCCGGGTCGCACATTGTACGCTTCGATCCCGAGGGGAAGGTCTACGAGCTCTTCTCGATCGGCTTCCGCAACCAGTTCGACCTCGCCTACGATCAGAACGGGGAACTGTTTACCTTCGATTCCGATATGGAGTGGGACCAGGGCACCCCGTGGTATATGCCCACCCGCATCAATCATGCCGTGAGCGGCGGTGACTTCGGCTGGCGCAGCGGTGCCGGCCGCTGGCCCGAATATTACGCTGATAGCCTCGGCACCGTCGTCGATATCGGTCCGGGCAGTCCCACCGGCGTCGCCTTCGGCACCGGAGCGAAGTTCCCCGCCAAGTACCAGCGGGCCTTTTTCGCCGCCGACTGGACCTACGGCACGCTCTACGCGATCCACCTCAAGCCCGAGGGCGCCGGTTTCCGCGGCGAGCGCACCGAGTTCATCACCGGTAAACCCCTCCCGCTCACGGACGTGATCATCCACCCCGGCGACGGTGCGATGTACTTCGCGGTCGGCGG
>SYDD01000385.1 GCA_005786775.1 Opitutaceae bacterium | reverse complement strand
CGTGCACCTCGGGCGAGGCGCCCACGAGCGCGAAGTCCTCCGCCTCCAGGATAAAGAGGTAGGGCGAGGGGTTGACCGTCCGCAGGGCGCGGTAGAGGTCGAGGGCGGGCCGGGTGAAGGGACGCGAGAACCGCTGCGAGGGAACGAACTGGATGATGTCGCCGGCACGGATGTACTCCTGGCCGGCCGTCACCGCCGCCTCGAATGCCGCCGGCGTGAAGTTGCCCGGGGGGATGTTCACCGAGCCCGGATCAACCACGGGGGCAGGGGCGAGCGCGCGCGGGTGACGCAGCAATTCGTGTAGCTCCCGCAGCTCGCGCACCGCCGCGTCGTAGGCCGCATCCGCGGCGGCGGGGTCGGCGACGTGCGCGTTGACGCAGAGGCGCAGGGTCTGGCGGGCGCGGTCGAAGATCAGGAGCGAGTCAACCAGCAGGAAGTACAGCAGGGGCGTCCCGAGGCCTGGTCCGGGGGCGGCGGGCACGCTGGGCTCGAGACGGGTGACATACTCATAGGCGAGGAAGCCGACCGCGCCGCCGGTGAACCGCGGCAGTCCCGCTAAGGTAACCGGGCGGTACCCGCGCAACTCCTCCTCGATCAGGGTCAGCGGATCGGCGGGGGTCGGTACGGTCACCGTCGGCCGACCGGGCTCGCGGATCTCGGTGGTCACGGGCCCGCAGGCGAGGATGCGCCGGGGCCGGCAGCCGATGAAGCTGTAGCGGGAGAGGTGCTCGCCGCCCTCCACCGACTCGAGCAGGAACGACGGGCCCGCAGCGCGGAGCTTGGCGTAGGCCGAGACCGGCGTCTCGAAGTCCGCCATCAGGTCGGTGGTGACCGGGATGACGTTGCCCTGCCGGGCCAGGCGCGCGAAGGCCTCGCGGGTCGGATGGATGTTCATACGGCGACCCGCCGTGATGCCCGCGGGCCCGGTCGCGGGCAAGGCGAATGACGGACGGGGCTACTGCTTACGCGGCGCCGCGCGGCCGCTGGTCGTGGCGGGATCGTAGGCGGGGTTGGGGACCGGGAACCGCGCGCCCACGTCCTGCTGCCACGCCCGCAGCTCGGCCCGCAGGGCGGCGACGCGGGCGGTTTCCCGGGGCGCGAGGTCGCGCTGCTCCCCGAGGTCGGCCGCGAGATTGAACAATTCCTCCCGTCCGTCCTCGAACCACGTGATCAGCTTCCAGTCCCCGCGGCGGACGGCCGCCGCGGGCGCCCCGCCCTGGTTGCCGTAGTGCGGGTAATGCCAGAACAGGGCCCGCTCCGGGGGCCTCTCCCCGCGCAGCACCGGGACGAGGCTGCGGCCGTCGGCGGCGCCCTCGGGCGGACGCACGCCGCCCGCGGCGAGGAACGTGGGGAAGAAGTCCGGGCTGCTGACCGGCGCGGTGACCACGCTGCCGGGCCGCGCGACGCCGGGCCAGCGCACGATTAGCGGGACGCGAATCCCGCCCTCGTACATCCAGCCCTTGCCCGCGCGCAGCGGCAGGTTGGAGGTGGGCGAACCCTCGCTGGTGGAGAGGCCGCCGTTGTCGCTGGTGAAGACCACCAGCGTGTCCTCGCGCCGCCCGAGGTCGTCGAGCGCCTGCAGCACGCGCCCGACGGCGAGGTCCATCGCCTCGATCATCCCGGCGTAAACCGCGTGGCTCTGGACCTCGCGGACGTCCCGTTCGCCCTCGCGGCCCCAGCGTTCGCCCAGGCCGAGCCGGCGGCGTTTCTCCTCGTACTTCAGCCGCAGGTCCTCGCGAGCCATCAGCGGGGTGTGGACGGAGTAGAAGGGAAAGTAGACGAGGAAGGGCCGGTCGCGGTGGTCGGTGATGAACTTGACCGCCTCCCGCGCGAGCCGGTCCGGCAGGTGCTCGCCCTCAGGGCCGTCGGTGAGACGAGGGTTGCCGTAGGGCGAGAAGTAGCGCTTGCCGCCATAGGGTCCGCCGCGCTCGTTGCCGCCGAGGTTGAAGTCGAACCCCTGGTTCTCCGGCCACCAGCCCTCGGGGCCGAGGTGCCACTTGCCGGCGAAGAAGGTCGCGTAACCGGCCGCCTTGAGGGACTTCGCCACCGTCGGTGCATCGAGGGCGAGCCGGTCCTCGTAGGGCGCGGGCAGGGAGCGCGTGTTACGCTTCCACTGGTCCGGCGTGCGCGGGGCGCCGATGTAGTCGGTGATGCCGGTGCGCTGCGGCCAGCGGCCGGTCAGGATGCTGGCCCGCGTCGGCGAGCACACCGGGCAGGCCGCGTAGGCGTCGGTGAAGCGCGCCCCCTCGCGGGCGAGGCGATCAAGGTGCGGGGTCTCGTAGAAGGTGCTCCCGTACGAGCCCAGGTCGCGCTGGCCGAGGTCATCCGCAAGGAAGAACACGATGTTGGCCGGGCGGGGGGCGTCGCCGGCACGGAGCGCGGCCGCGAGGAGCAGCGGCGCGAGGAGGGCGGGGAGAAGGCGCATCGGCGGATCAATCGTTGGAAGCCTTGGCCTGCTTGCCCTTCGCCTTGCCGCCGCCCCCGCCGTGTTGGTACGTGCGCCACCACGCCGGGCCCTCGGCCTCGATCTCCGTGTTCAGGCGCTGCAGCGCCGCGGTCATCTCGGCCAGTCGCGCGGGTTCGCGTGCGGAGAGCTCCGTGGCCTCGGCTGGGTCGCGCTGCACGTTGTAGAGCTCGAAACGCGTGAGCCCCTCATCGGAGAGAATCTTCCAGTCCCCGATGCGCATCGCGGTCTTGAGCTGTTCCGGGGCGATGGCGCAGCGCCAGTAGAGCGGACGGGCGCGTTCCACGGGCCGGCCGGCGAGCGCCGGGAGAAAGTCGCCGCCATCGAGCACGCGGTCCGCCGGCAGCGGGGCGCCGGCCAGTTTGGCCGCCGTGACGAACAGGTCGGAGCCGATGACGGGAATGTCGGAGATGGTGCCGGGGGCGATGCGGCCGGGCCAGCGCACGAGGCCGGGCACGCGGATGCCGCCCTCGTAGACGGAACGCTTCCGGCTGCGGAGGCCGCCGGTGGAGCCGCGGCCCGGGGTGCGGATGCCGTCCCCCTCCGGACCGTTGTCCGAGGTGAAGAACACGAGGGTGTCGCCGGCCAGGCCCAGCTCGTCGAGGGCGCGCACGAGGCGGCCGAAGGCGTGGTCGAGCTGCGTGACGTTGGCGTGGTGTTCCTTCTGCACGTCGTCCGTGAGGCCCGGGTAGAGGGCCTTGAAGGCGGGGTCGGACTTGATCGGGTAATGGGGCTCGTGCGCCCACACGGAAAGGAGGAAGGGCTGGGCGGGATCGCGCTGCTGGCGGAGCCAGCCGATCGCCTCCTCGACGATGAACGGGGCGGAGTAACCCTGCACCGGCCCCACGGAGCGGCCGTTGCGCACGAAGTTGGTGGGGTTCTCGTGCGAGGGCGCGGCGTTGTTCTGGGTCGCCAGCCACCAGTCGTAGCCGTGGTCGTTCGGCTGGGGCTGGGTCGGCTGGTTGAAGTGGGAGTTGAGGTGCCACTTGCCGACGTGGCAGGTGGCGTAACCCTGGGCGCGGAGGAGCCGGGGCAGCGCGATCTCGCTGGTCCGCAGGTGCACCTCGCGCCCCTCGGGAATCCAGGTGAAGACGCCGTTCCGGTAGGGCGTGCGGCCGGTCAGGATGGCCGAGCGGGAAGGGCTGCAGACGGCGCTTGCCGCGTAGCACTGGGTGAGGCGAGCGCCCTGGCGCGCGAAGGCGTCGAGATTGGGAGTCTGGATGACCGGATGGCCGTAGACGCCGAGATCGCCCCAGCCGAGATCGTCGGCGAGGAAGATGACGATGTTGGGCGGGCGCGGGGTCGCGGCGCCAAGGAAGGCGGGCAGCAGGGACGCGAGGGCGAGGAGGAGGGTGGTCGGGCGCATCGGGGAAAGGATGGGTTCAAGGCGTGCCCGCGGCGGCGAGGTCGGGCACGGAGACCGGGAACAGGCGGTTGGGCTGCATCTCGCGCCGCAGCACATCCTCGGCGGCGTGGATGACGTCGGGACGCTCGGCGGCGAGGTTGCGGGTCTCGCCGGAATCTTGGGCGAGGTCGTACAACTCCCACGGTCCGGGCTGCGGGGTCGCGAGGCCGCGGCGCACGGCCTTCAGGTCCCCGAGTTGCACGGCCACCTGCCCGCCGTATTCGGGGAAGACCCAGACCATCGGTCGCCGGCGGGACGTGGACTGGCCGGTGGTCAGGGCGGGCCAGAGGCTCTCCCCGTCGAGGTCCGCGGGCGGGGTGAGGCCGGCGGCCTCGCACAGGGTGGGGAACCAGTCCGCGAAGTAGCCCGGCCGCGCGTTGACCTTGCCCGCGGGAATCCGGCCCGGGAGGCGCGCGATCATCGGCACGCGGAGGCCACCCTCGTAGACGCTGCCCTTGTAGCCGCGGAGCCCGCCCGTGCTGGCGAAGAAGGCCGGGTCGGCGCCGCCGACGTGGAAGCGCGCGCCCGCGGGGCCCGAGTGGGTCGTGCCGTTGTCGGAGCTGAAGACCACGAGGGTCCGGCGGGCGACCCCGGCGCGTTCCAACGCGGCGAGCACGCGCCCGACGTGATCGTCGAGCATCGCGATCATCGCGGCGTAAGCGGCGCGCGGTCGCGGGTGCGGCAGATACCCGGAGTCGCCGCGGTAGGGCTCAGCGTCCCATTCCTTAGGAAACCGCTCGACCCATTCGCGGGGCGGGTGCATCGCGACGTGCGGCTCGGTGAAGGGCAGGTAGAGGAAAAAAGGGCGGGTGGCGTTACGCGCGATGAAGGCCTCCGCCTCCGCCACGATCGGGAACGAGGCGTAGCGTTCGCCCTGCCAGTCCTCGAGGCGAACCTCGCCCTCGGGTTGGCGGGCCCGTCCGGGCACGGGTTTGGCGTTGAGCGGCACCTGCTCCGCGTTGCGCCAGAGCGAGGCGGGAAAGAAGCTGTGCGCGACCGCCTGGCAGTTGTAGCCGAAAAAGAGGTCGAAGCCCTGCCGGTTGGGGTCACCCGTGCTGCCCACGGGCCCGAGGCCCCACTTGCCCATCGCGCCCGTCGCGTAGCCGGCGGCCTGGAACGTCCGCGCGAGGGTCACGGCCCCGGCGGAGAGCGGGTGCTGGCCTTCCGTCCACTGCGGGTCGGTGAGGCGGGCCTGGCGGTTGCCCCGGATCTCGGCGCGGCCGAGGTGGCGTCCCGTCATCAGCACGCAGCGTGAGGGGGCGCAGACCGGGGCGCCGCTGTAGTGGCGGGTGAACCGCATTCCCTCCGCGGCGAGGCGGTCGAGGTGCGGGGTGGGGATCTTCTTTTGGCCGTAGCTGCCGAGCTCGGCCCAGCCGAGGTCGTCGGCGAGGATGAAGACAACGTTGATCCGCTCCGCCGCCGGGGTGGCGGCCCGCGGCAGCACGGGAACGACGAGGCAGGAGAGCAGGGCGAGGAGGCGGGGGAGGACGCGGTGCATCGGAGAGTCAGGGTTCGCGGGCGCCGGCCTTGCGTTTGGCCTGGGAGCGGCGGGCGCCGCGTTGCTCCAGCGGGGGCAGCGGGCCGCCGCGGGCCGCCAGCTCGCGGTCGCAGAGGGCGCGCATTTCCGCGAGCGCGGCCGCGGCGGCCGGCTCGCCCGCCAGGTTGGCGAGGGCGTCGGGATCGCGCTGGAGATCGTGCAGGAATTCGTAGGCCGGGCGCTGGTCGAAGTAGCGCGCGTAAAGCCAGCGGGTGGTGCGCACGCCCTCCCAGGTGAGGGTCGGCGCGAGATCCACGTGCTCGCAGAGGAAATGTTGCCGCCAGCCCACAGGCGCCTCGCCGCGCACGAGTGCCGCAAGGCTCCGGCCCTCGTAGCCGGCGGGCGCCGGAACGCCGGCCCAGTCGAGGAACGTTGGCGCCAGGTCCACGTTTAAGGAAAGGGCGTCGACCGCGCGGCCGCGCCGCTCGCGGGGGAGGCGGGGGTCGTGGATGATCAGCGGCACCCGCAGCGACTCGTCGTAGTGGGACCACTTCCCCTGGAAGCCGCGGTCACCGAGGTAGTAGCCGTTGTCGGCCGAGTAGACGACGATGGTGTTGTCCGCGAGGCCCGCGGCCTCGAGGGCCGCCAACACGCGGCCGACGGCGTGGTCGATGCCGGTGATCATCCGCAGGTACGCGCGCACGTTCGTCGCGTACTTCTCCGGGGTGTCGTAACCCCAGAAGAAGCGCTGGCGGTTGATCGACTCGAGCAGGAAGGGCGGGTGCGCGCCGACGATCCTCTCCCCGCCGAGCCGCGCTGGCGGGATGGGCTGGTCCTCGTAGAGGCCGTCTGCCGAGGGCGGCCAAGGGTAATGTCCGGCGCCGGGCCGGCGGTCGTTGTCCTCGGCGTGCGAGGCGTTGAACCACAGGTGGAGCAGGAAGGGCTGGCCGGGATTCTGCGCGCGCAGGAAGTCGATCCCGCGGTCGCACACGAGGTCGGTCTCGTGGCGGCGCGTGCCGTCCGGCAGGGTCTTGAAGTACGGGTTGCGGCCGATCGCCTCGAAGACGTCGAACTGCGCGGCCGGCACGAAGCCGGGCGGGCCCTGGAAGTGCCATTTCCCGAAGTGGGCCGTGCGGTAACCGGCGGCCCGGAGCCGCCCCGGCAGCAGGTTCGCCACGGCGGCGGGCGTGACCACCGGCACGGCGTCCCGCTGCACGTGGGTACGGGCCCACTGGCCCGTGAGGGTGACGGCCCGGCTCACCCAGCAGACGGAGGTCGTCACGAAGGCCTCGCGGAAGCGCACCCCCTCTCGCGCGAGCCGGTCGAGCGTCGGGGTCCGCAGGAACGGATGACCCGCGACGCCGAGCGCGTCGTGCCGTTGGTCGTCCGCGAGGATGAAGAGGATATTCGGCGGCCGCGACGCGCCCGGGGCCGCGGCGCACGCGGTGGTGGCGAGGCCCGCGAGCAGCAGGGCGGCACGGAGCGGCGGGCGCATCGGCGGGCTCAGCGGGACCAGGTGGTCTGGGCCTGCCGGGGCGAGGCGTCCCACCACCCCTTAAGGCGCGCGGCGAGGCGGGCGACCACCTCGGGGTTCGCGGCGGCCAGGTTGCGGTCCTCGTGCGGGTCGGCGAGCAGGTCAAAGAGCTGCGGCCGGAGCTCGGTGCGCGGATTCGAGGACGCGTAGCGGGCGCTGACCGCGCCGTCGTAGGTCAGCAGCAGCTTCCAGCGCCCTTCGATCACCCACCGGTAGACGAGGCTGGCGGCGGGCCGTTCCAGGTCGGCGATGTCGTGGGCGAAAGTCTCCCCGAAGACCTCCTGACGCGGGGTGGGAGTCCCGGTGCGGAGGACCGGCAGCAGGTTGAGGCCCGGCAGGCCCGCGGGAATGGCGGCCCCGGCGGCGGCCAGGAGGGTGGGCACGATGTCGACGCTGGAGCATAACTGCTCGCCGCGGCGGCCCGGCACGATGGTGCCCGGCCAGCTGAAGAGCGTCGGCTGGCGGACGCCGCCCTCATGGGCGGTCTGCTTGGAGCGCGGGGCGTAGCCCGGGCCGTTCTCCTGCTGGATCCAGCCGTTGTCGGCGATGTAGACGACGAGGGTGTCCCGGGTCAGCCCCTTCGCCTCGAGGCGGTCGAAGAGCTGGCCGCAGGTCTCGTCGAACCACTCGACCATCGCGTAGTAACGGGCGACGTGGTCGGAGGCCACGCCCTTGGCCTTGTACTTTTGGAACAGGCGGTCGGGGGGCGTGTGCGGCGTGTGGGGCAGGAAGGGCGCGTACCAGATGAAGAACGGCTTCCGCGCTGCGGTCGCCTCGTCGATGAAGCTGAAGATCGGTTCCATCCCCTCGCGGCCGATGCGGAGTCCGTCGTCGCCGTGCCGGCCGCCCGGCTGCGGGAAGCCGCGGGTCATCCCGTGGGTGAAACCGCCCCGCCGGTACCCGCCCTCCCACCACTTGCCGGACTGGTGGCTGAGGTAGCCGCGCTCGCCAAGCAGCCGGGGGAGCGTGGGGATGCGGTCGAGTTGGCTGATGAGTTGCTCGCGGAGGCGCTGGTACGCCGCGGGTTCGCCGCCCGCCTTCTTGGCCGCCTTGCGGCCGCCCTCCGCGGGGGCGTTGAGCATCTCCGGCAGGAAGGCGGGGTCGTTGCCGCTGACGCGGTGCTGGTGCGCGTAGAGGCCGGTCGCGAAGGTCGCGAGCGCGGGGCGGCACAGGGCAGTTGGCACGTAGCCGCGCTCGAACACGGCGCTGCGCGCCGCGAACCGGTCCAGGTGTGGCGTCTCGATCACCTTGTGTCCCATGTGGCCGTAGTCGGTCCACGCGTGGTCATCCGAGATGATGAAGACGATGTTCGGCGCCGCGGGCCGCGGGGCGGCGCTCTCCGCGGCGAAGGCCGTGGCGGACAGGGCAAGAAGGCAGGACGGGAGCAGACGGCGCATTGGAATCAGGGGAGGAGGGTGAGGTTGACGCGGCGCACGTCCATCACGCTGGCGCCGGGGATCTCGAGGGCGCGGAGGGTCAGCGCGCCGCGGCCGCGCTCCAACTGGATGCGGCCCAGCCGGAGCGGCCGGAATTCCTTCATCTGCGACTCGCCCGCCGGGCGGGGCAGCGTGTCCTGGTTGGTCCACAGGGGAGGATCCCAGCCGGGCGCGACCTTGCCCGTGAGGGTGCGGCCGTTGAAGCCCAGCTCCACCGTCGCGCCCGCGTCGGGCACCGGGCAGGTGTAGTCGATCACGACCTCGTAGGTCCCGGTCGTCGCGACCTCGATGTCCCACGTGATCCGGTCCTCGCGGGACCGCCAGTTGACGAAGTAGGACGAGTTCGGGGCGCTGCTGCTGCGGCGCACCTCGCCGCGGGTCACGCCGTCGCGCGCGGGCAGCGGCGTCCACGGGAACTCGCGGTGGCCGACGGGGTAGGGGCGGTCATCGGGCACGACAAAGGCGGGCGCCTTGCCGTTCTTGCGCGCCTTGGCGGCGTCGCCCGTCGCGGCGGTGGCGGCCGCGGCGACGGCCGGGCCGAAGACGTCCTTCCGCCAGGCGGCGACGGCGTCGCGGAGTCGGGCTGACTCGGCCGGGCGTTCCGCCGAGACATCGCGCGTCTGGCCCGGGTCCGCGGACATATCGAAGAGGGCGCCGCGGGGATCGAGGCGGTAGCGCTGGGTGCGGACGCTGACCTGGCCGTTCTGGTGGGTGAAGATCGGGCGGTCGGGCCAGTCGGCGGTGCGGCCGAGCAGCAGCGGGGAGAGGTCGAGGCCGTCGAGCGGGCGATCGCCCGCGCGCGGGATCCCGGCGAGGGCAGTCAGGGTGGGCAGCAGGTCGATGGCGCCCGAGATCTCGCGCACGACGGTGCCGGGCGCGATGCGGGCGGGGAAGCGGATCATCCCGGGGGAGCGGATGCCGCCCTCGTCGACGGAGCCCTTGCGCCCCTTCATCCCGTCGTTCCAGCGCCACGAGTTGGGGCCGTTGTCGGAGAAGTAGACCACGATGGTGTCGCGGGCGAGGCCGAGCTCGTCGAGGCGGCGCAGGATCCGGCCGACATTCGCGTCCTGGTTCTCGAGCATCGCGTAGGCGCAGCGGGTGTGCTCGGGCACCTCGAGGGAGGGATCCGTGGCGGGCTGGGCGATCGCCCGGTCCTTGAACCGGGCCCAGTTCTCCGCGGGCGCGGTCCACGGGGAGTGCGGCGTGGTGAAGGGAACGTAGCACAGGAAGGGCCGGTCGCGGTGGCGCTCGATGAAGGCGAGCGCCCGGTCCGTGCAGAGATCGACGATGTACCCCTTCTCGCGGATCATCCGGCCGTTGTCCTCGATCTCGGGATCGAAGTACTCGCCCCAGTGGCCGGAGGTGTGGCCGTAGTAGTCGTCGAAGCCGCGCGCTCGCGGGTGGTAGGGCCACTGGCTGCCGTTGTGCCACTTGCCGAAGGCGCCGGTCGCGTACCCCGCCGCCTTGAAGGCATCCGCCACCGTGCGCTCATCCACGTTGAGCCGCTCCAGGCCGGTGGACACGCCGCGCACGCCGCCCCGCGGGTGGTAACGGCCGGTAAGGAACTCTGCCCGCGTCGGGGCGCAGACCGCGCACACGAAGAAGCGGTCGAGCCGCGCCCCGCCGAGGCCGATGGCGTCGATGTTCGGGGTCCGGAGGCTCCGGTTGCCGTTGATGGAATAGTCGCCCCAGCCGGCGTCATCCGCGAGGAAGACGACCACGTTGGGCGGCCGCGGCGAGGGCGTGGCCGCGGTGGCGGAAGGCGCGGGCAGGAGCCAGGCGAGGCCGGCGAGGGCGAGGGGCAGGGCGGTTCGGAGCATGGCGTGAAGGGTGGATCAGTCCTGGTCGGGTGGGGCCGCGGCGCGGCGGCCACGGGCCGAAGGGGTCGCGTCCTCGGCGGCGAGCTCGGCGGGGGTCTTCATTCGGGGCATCGCGGCCCCGGTCGCCTG
>SYDD01000384.1 GCA_005786775.1 Opitutaceae bacterium | reverse complement strand
GTCGCGCTCTCGCTGGTGGTCTTCTGGGGCCTCTGGCGGGCGTTCGCCGCCCTGCTCAACCACCTGGACGAGGTGGCGCGCGAACGCGCGCTCGGCGTGGCGGCTTTCATGCCGTGGATTCGGAAGACCCTGCTGACCGCCTTTGTGGTGGTGGCCGCGCTGCTGACGTTCCAGAGCCTTGGCTTCGACGTGAAGGCCATCCTCGCCGGCCTTGGCATCGGCGGCCTCGCCTTCGCCCTCGCCGCCCAGGACACCCTCGCGAACATCTTCGGCGCCATCGTTGTGGCGGTCGACCAGCCCTACACCGTCGGCGAGACCGTCCGCATCGGCGGCAACGTGGGGGTGATCGAGGACATCGGCCTGCGCTCCACCCGCATCCGGCTGCTGGACAAGTCGCTGATGATCATCCCGAACAAGACGGTCGCGGCGGACACGATCACCAACCTCTCGCGGTTCACGGGGCGGCGCGTCGAGCAGGTGCTCGGCCTCACGTACGCCAGCCGGCCCGAGCAGCTGGAGGACCTCGTGCCGGCGATCCGGGCGCTGCTGGAGGGGCGGCCCGAGGTGGATCCGAAGACCGTGCAGGTGGGCTTCCGGGACTTCAGCGCCTCCTCGCTCGACGTCTGGCTGGCCTATGAGGCGCGGGACCCCGATTTCCGCCGCGGCCTGCAGCTGCGGCAGGAGGTGAACCTCGCGCTGCTGCGGCTGGTGCAGGCGCGGGGACTCGCCTTCGCCTACCCCACGCAGACCCTCGACGTGGCCGGACCGGTGCTCGAGCGCCTCGCGGCGCGCCCCGCGCCGGCCCGCTAATCCCGGCGGGGCCGGACGCGCGCCGAAGAGCTTTGCGTTTCGGACCGGCCCGGCCTTCGGTTCGCGCATGGCGGACCCATGCAAGACCCCTTCACCGGCAGACCCACCCGTATCCAAGGACGGCGGCTCCCCCGGCCGGAAGAGCGGGCCGACCTTCAGCACGATCACGAACGCCGACTGGCAGCGCTCGCTCGCCTCGGCGCGGCGGCAGCGGAATGCGGTCTCCGCGCAGATTCGGACCGCGATCTCGTCCTCCTCGCCGAAGACGAAGTAATCCTGCTGGAGGGCGCCGGGGGGCAGTGGGCCGCCCTGGGCGATGCCATCCGCGACTTCCGGGAAACCCTGCCGTTGCGCCGGCTGGAGGACTTCGGGTTCGCCGCCGACGTCGAGCACCCCCTCGAGGAGCGCAACCCGCGCCTGCTCTACCTCCACAGCGGCGTCGAGGCCTCCGCCTTCCTCGCCGAGGCCGACGCCTCGGTCTACAAGTTCTTCCTCCCGCGCGAGGAGAAGCGGATCGGCAGCGTCTTCGGCTTCCGCCCCGGGACCGAGACCGCACTGCAGGCCGACGCCGAGTTCGGCGATTACCGCGGGCTCCTCGAGAAACTCCTGCTCGTCCACGCCTTGGGCGGGATGGGCACCGAGGTGGTCGCCGTCACGCCCGAGGGCATTCTCGTCGCGAAGCAGGTGCTCGGCGAACCGCTCGCCCAGGGCGCGGACACCTCGGGTTGCCTCCCCGCCGGGCTGATCGAGATCCCCTCCCGCTTCCTCCGCGCCAACCGCGACCACCCGCGGCTCTTCTTCCTCCGTGACCAGCCCTGGCTCATCGCCGACCTCCACGCGCGCAACTTCGTCGTCGCGGCCGACGGCGTGCGGCGGGTGATCGACCTCGTGGCCGCGCCGTGGCCGGCCGGGCTGCGCGCCGCCGATCCCCTGATGGCCGCGTGGCTGGACCGCGTCCGCCACGACCCCGCCGCCTCCGTCCTGCCCGGCGCCCGTGACGACGAGCTCTGAGCCCCGCATCGGGCTGGCCAAGCCAGCCGGGATTTGTTCGCCTCCGGGCGACCGGTCCGCGCCGCCCACCCCGCCGCCGGGCCGTTCCGGATGACCCCGCTCGAGCTCACGCGCCGCCACTTCCTTGGCCGGATGAACACCGGCCTCGCGGGCATCGCCTTGTCCCGCCTCCTCACGCGGGACGCCGCCGCCGCGCCGGCCGGCCCCACGCACTTCGCCCCCCGCGCGCGCCAGGTGCTCCAGATCTTCTGCCCGGGCGCCGCCTCCCACGTCGACCTGTGGGACCACAAGCCGCTGCTCGACCGCCACGACGGCCAGCCGCTGCCGGGCGCCGAGCCGGAGGTCACCTTCCAGGGCCGCAACGGCAACCTGATGAAGTCGCCCTGGGCCTTCCGCCCCGCGGGCCGCAGCGGCAAGCCGATCTCCACCCTGCTCCCCGCCCTCGCGCGGCACGTGGACGACATCGCGTTCATCCACAGCATGACCGCGCGCACCAACACGCACGGCCCGGGCTGCGTCGCGATGAACACCGGGTTCACCCGCGAGGGCTTCCCCAGCGCCGGCGCCTGGGTCAGCCACGCGCTCGGCTCCCTCAACGAGAACCTGCCCACGTTCGTCGCGATGCCCGACATCCGCGGCGAGCCGCCCAACGGGAAGGCCAACTGGGGCCCCGGCTTCCTCCCCGCCCGCCACCAGGGCGTCCCGCTCGCCGCCCAGCTCCCGCTCCGCAACGCCGGCCGGCCCGCCGGCGTCTCCGCCGCCACCGACGCCGCCACGCGCGCCTTCCTCGAAACGATGAACCGCGAGCACGCGCAGGCCCGCCCCGGCCACGACGAGCTCGGCGCCCGCATCGCCGCCTATGAGCTCGCCGCGCGGATGCAGCTCGCCGCCCCGGAGATCACCGACCTCGCCCGCGAGCCCGCCCACGTCCACGCCCTCTACGGCACCGCCGACGCCAACCCGCTCAAGGCCGCCTACGCCCGCAACTGCCTCCTCGCCCGCCGCTTCCTCGAGCAGGGCGTCCGCTTCGTCAGCCTCTACTGCGCCTCCCGCGCCAGCGCCGTCGACGGCCTGCTCAACTGGGACGCGCACAAAACGCTCAAGGCTGATTACGAGCGGCACGCCCCGATCTTCGACGGGCCCACGGCCGCGCTGCTCACCGACCTGAAGCAGCGCGGGCTCCTGCGCGACGTCCTCGTGGTCTGGTGCACCGAGTTCGGCCGGATGCCCACGCACCAGGAAGGCACCAGCGGCCGCGACCACAACCCCGACGCCTTCACTACCTGGCTGATGGGTGCCGGCGTGAAGGGCGGCGTCTCCCACGGCGCCACCGACGACTTCGGCCGCCGCGCCGCGGTCGACGTCGCCACGGTGCACGACTTCCACGCCACGATCCTCCACCTGCTCGGCTTCGACCACGAGCGGCTCACCTTCTACCACAACGGCGCCAACCGCCGCCTCACCGACGTCCACGGGCACGTGATCCGCCCGGTCCTCGCGTGAAGCCCGCCGTCCCCGCCCCGTCGCGCCGCCTCCCGTGGGCCGCGCTGCTCCTGCTGCCGCTCGCGGGCCCGGCCGCTGCCGACGAGGGCCTCGCGTTCTTCGAGCAGAAGATCCGCCCTGTGCTGGTCGCGCACTGCCACGAGTGCCACAGCGCGGAGTCCGCCAAGCTCAAGGGCGGCCTCCGCCTCGACACCAAGGCGGGCTGGGAACGCGGCGGCGACAGCGGCCAGCCCGCCCTCGTGCCCGGCCAGCCCGACGCGAGCCTGCTGATCCAGGCGGTCCGCCACACCGATCCCGACTTCGCGATGCCGCCGCGCAAGCCGCGCCTCCCCGACGCCGTGATCGCCGACCTCGTGACCTGGGTGCGGCTCGGCGCCCCGGATCCGCGCACGGGCGACGCCGGGCCCGCGCGGCGCGCCGACCAGACGTGGTGGTCGCTGCAGCCGCTCGCGGCCACCTTCGCCCACGACTCGATCGACGGCTTCATCGCCGCGCGGCTGGCGGAGCGGAACCTCCGGCCCGGCCCGCCCGCCGAGCCTCGCGCCCTCATCCGGCGGATGAGCTACGACGTCTCCGGCCTGCCGCCCACGCCGGAGGAGGTCGCCGCCTTCACTGTCGCCTTCGCCGCCGACGCCGACGCGGCGGTGGCCGCGCTCGCGGACCGCCTCCTCGCCTCGCCGCGCTACGGCGAGCGCTGGGGGCGGCACTGGCTCGACGTGGTCCGCTTCGGCGAGAGCAACGGCTTCGAGCGCAACTTCCTCATCGATGACCTCTGGCCGTTCCGCGACTGGGTCATTCGCTCGCTCAACGCGGACAAGCCCTTCGACCGCTTCATCACCGAGCATCTCGCGGGCGATGTCGTCGGCCGGAACGATCCGGACATCGAGGTGGGCAGCGCGTTTCTGGTCGCGGGCCCCTACGACGACGTGGGCAACCAGGATCCGGCGGCCAAGGCCGCGATTCGGGCCGCGACGCTCGACGACGTGGTGAGCACCACCGCGGGCGCCTTCCTCGGCCTCACGGTCGGCTGCGCCCGCTGCCACCACCACAAGTTCGACCCGATCCCGACCGAGGACTACTACCGCGTGCGGGCCGCCTTCGAGGGCGTGGAGCACGGGCGGCGCGTGATCGCCACCGCCGAGCAGCGGGCCGCGTTTCAGGCCGCCACCCGCGAGCTCAACGCGGAGCTCACGGGATTGAACAAGGAGATCGACGCGCTGGACCGGGAGATCGACCTCCGCGCCAAGGCGCTGCTGGCGGAACGGACCTTCCCGCGCCCGAAGATGGATCCGGTGCGGACCGAGGAGCCGTTCCCGGAGGTCGAGGCGCGCCACCTGCGCTTTGTCATCCGCAACAACACGGAGGCGCCCGGGCGGGCGGCACCGCGGCCGCGTGGACGCGGGGTGACGCGCGGGGGCGGCCGCCTCACGGAATTCGAGGTCTGGAGCGTGGACGGGCGCAACGTCGCCCTCGCGGCGAATGGCGGGCGCGCGGCGGGCGCGCGGGGCGCGGTGGCCGAGGATTTCCCGGAGGCCTACGGGCCGCAGCTCTGCATCGACGGCGCCCACGGCGAGCAGTGGTTCATCGGCCAGCCCGCGGAACTCACCCTCACTTTCGCCCGTCCCGAGCGGATCCACCGCGTCGTCTTCAGCAACAGCAAGGACGGCGGCCTGCCCGAGGGCGCGGCGCAGGGGGCCACGCCCTGTGAGTACGAGATCCTTGTGTCCGCCGACGGGCAGGAGTGGCGTCCCGTGGCTTCCTCCGCAGACCGCGCGCCCTGGAGCGAGCGCGTCGGCCTCGAGCGCCTGCGGCCGGAAGTCATCACCGCCGAGGAGGAGACGCGCCTCGCCGAGCTCGAACGCCAGCGCGCGCGCGTGCAGGCGCGGATCAACCAAGTCCCGAAACTGCCGCAAGTCTGGGCGGGTAAGTTCTCGCAACCCGCCGAGCCGACGCGCGTCCACAAGGGCGGCGACCCCGCCAAGCCCGGCGAACCGGTGGCGCCCGCGAGCCTGGAGGTTCTCGCGCGCGCGCTGCCGGGGTACGCGTTGCCGGTCGACACCCCCGAGGGCGAACGGCGCCTCGCGCTCGCGCGCTGGATCACGGCCGACGGCAACCCGCTCCCCCCGCGGGTGCTCGCCAACCGCGTGTGGCAGCACCACTTCGGGACGGGCCTCGTCGACACCCCGAGCGACTTCGGCTTCCTCGGCGGCACGCCGTCGCATCCCGAGCTGCTCGACTTCCTCGCGCGGCGCCTGCTGCACCACGGCTGGCGGCTGAAGCCCCTGCACCGCGAGATCCTGCTCTCGCGCACCTACCGCCAGAGCGCGGCGCACCGGCCGGAGGCGACCGCCG
>SYDD01000383.1 GCA_005786775.1 Opitutaceae bacterium | reverse complement strand
GTCTGTCGGAAAGACGGTCCTCCAAGTGATCAAGCCATCGACAGCCTCAAGCTCGAGGGTGACGAGGCCATCGGCGCCCAGATCGTCCGCCGGGCGATCGAGTCCCCCATCCGGATGCTCTGCGCCAACGCCGGCGTCGAGGGTGCGGTCGTGGTGGGCCAGATCGCCTCCAACAAGGGCAACTACGGCTACAACGTGGCCACGGGCGAGTACGAGGACCTGGTGACGGCCGGCGTCGTCGACCCGACCACGGTCACCCGCACCGCCCTGCAGAACGCGGCCTCCGTGGCCGGGCTCCTGCTCCCGACCGAGTGCATGATCACCGAGATCCCGGAGAAGAAGGAAGCTCCGGCGGCCGGCGGTCACGGCCACGGTCCGGGCGGCATGGACTACTAAGTCCGGTCCGGATCCGATCCGGATCAGACGACACGGCGCGCCACCCCCGGGTGGCGCGCCTTCTTTTTGGGGCCCGCGAGCGCAGCGTTGTCAGCCGCGCCGCGGCCGCCATCGTCCCCCGGATGCGCCTGCCCCTCTGCCTGGCCCTGCTCGCCTGCGGGGTCCTTTCCGCCGCCGAAACCAGCCCGCCCGAGGCCCCGGCGAACCCGCCCGACCTGTTCCCCGCGCCAGCCGTCACCCGCCCGCTGCGGATCGCGATCTACCAGGGGCCCGGGGCCGGGGAATCCGGCGTGGCGACCGTCACCCGCCGCGCCCAGCAGTTGCCGGGGGCCACGGTGACCGCGCTGACCCCGGCGGAGATCGGCACGCGGGACCTCACGGGCTTCGATCTGATCGTGTTCTCCGGGGGCAGCGGGAGCGCCCAGGCCAAGGCGATCGGCGAGGCCGGGCGGCGGCAGGTGCGGGCGTTTGTGGAGAACGGCGGCGGCTATCTGGGCATCTGCGCCGGGGCCTATCTGGCCTGCGCCGGGTTCGACTGGGGACTGGGGATCCTGAATGCGAAGACCGTCTCCAACAAATGGCAGCGCGGCCGCGCGATGATGCGGGTCCAGCTTTCGCCGGAAGGCCAGCAGCTGTTCGGCCCGGTGGCCGATCCCTTCACCATCCGGTACGCCAATGGTCCCATCATCAAACCCTTGGGCCGGGCGGACCTGCCGCCGTACGAGGTGGCGGCGTGGTTCCGGACGGAGATCGCCCGCAATGGGACGCCGGAGGGCGTGATGCTCAATTCCCCGGCGGCGGTGCACGCGCCGTTCGGCCGCGGCCGGGTGCTCACGATCTCCCCCCACGCCGAGGACACCCCGGGGCTGGAGCATTTCATCCCGCGGGCGATCGCCTGGCTGGGCACCCGCCGTTGAGGTCCCGCGGATGGAACTGATCTTCCTCGGCACGGGCACCTCGCAAGGCGTGCCGATGATCGCCTGCGACTGCGCGGTCTGCCGTTCGCCGGACCCGCGCAACCGGCGCTCGCGGGCCTCCGTCCACGTGGAGATGGACGGCCTGCGCGTGCAGGTGGACGCCTCACCGGAATTCCGCTTGCAGTGCCTGCGGGAGGACATCCGCCAGCTCGACCTGTTCATCCTCACCCACGGCCACGCGGACCACGTCGTGGGGATGGACGACCTGCGGCGGTTCTGCGACCTGCGGGACGGCAACGCCCTGACCGTCTACGGCACGGAGGAAGGCCTGGGGCGGGTGGCTGCGATCTATCCCTACGCCCTGGGCGAGCGGCCGCGGGCGCGGGGTTACGCGGCGTTCCGCCTGACGCCGATGCCGGCGCGACTGGAGCTGCCCCAGGGCACCATCGAGGCGACCCTGTTGCCCCACGGCGGGATCAACACCCTCGGCCTGGTCTTCACCGAGCGCAGCTCGGGCCGGCGCCTGGCCTATTACACGGACTGCAAGACCGTGCCCCCGGAGGCGGTGGCGCTGGCCCGCGGGGCCGATGTCCTCGTGTTGGACGGACTCCGGCCCCTGCCCCACCCCTCGCACCTGTCCCTGGAGGAGGCGGTGGAGGTGGCCCGGGAGATCGGGGCCCGGCGGACGCTGCTGACCCACCTGACCCATCTGAGCGATCACGCGACGCTGGCGGCGAGCCTGCCGGAGGGGGTGGCGCCGGCGCACGATGGCCTGCGGATCACCCTGTGAGGCCCGCGCGGGGCTCCGCCGGGCTCAGGGAGCCTGCAGCGGCCAGACGCGGGGAATGACCACCAGGGCGACGATCAGGCAGAGCAGGTTGAGCGGGACCCCGATGCGGACGAAATCGCGGAAGCGATAGCCGCCGATGCCGTAGATGTAGGTGTTCGTCTGGTAACCGATGGGGGTGGCGAAGGCGGCGCTGGCGGCGATCGTCACCCCGATGATGAAGGGGCGGCTGTCGAGGCCCGCTTCCCCGGCGACCCCGATCGCGATGGGCACCATCAGGGCGGCGACCGCGTTGTTGGACAGGATCTCCGTCAGCAGGAGCGTCAGGACGTAGAGGGTGGCCAGCATCACCATCGGTTTGCCCGGCCCGGAGACCACGTGCCCGACCCCGTTGACGACGTTCCGGGCGAGCCAATCGGCGGCGCCGGTGTGCTGCATCGCCACGCCCAGGGCGAGCATCCCGAAGATCATCAGCAGCAGCGGCCATTCGACCGCCTCGTAGGCTTCCTTGGGCTTGATGCAGCCGGTGAGGCACATCACGAGCGCGCCGGCGAGGGCCCCGAGGTGGATGGGCACCAGCCCGAGTGTCTCGAGCGCGATGACGCCGGCGATCGTGGCCAGCACGAGGGGGATCCGGCCGTGGCGGGAGACGGAGGGCAGCGGGGGGCGATCGAAGAGGATGATGTCATCGCCCCGCCGGAGCGCGTTCACCGCCTGCTCGGTGCCCATCATCAGCAGGATATCGCCCATCTGGAGCGGGATCGTCTCGAGCTTGTCGCGGACATTCTCCCCGCCCCGGTGGATGGCGAGGACGATGACGCGGAAGCGCTGGCGGAAGTTCAGTTCACTGATGCTCTGGCC
>SYDD01000382.1 GCA_005786775.1 Opitutaceae bacterium | reverse complement strand
CTGCTGGTGTGGAACTACGCCGGCCGCTGGAAGCTGGCCGCGGCCCCGATCGTCTGCTCGCTCGTCGCGGTCATCTGGCAGCTCGGGATCGTCGCGGCCCTCGGGATGGGCGTGGACCTGTTCTCGATCCTCGTCCCCTTCCTCGTCTTCGCGATCGGGGTCAGCCACGGCGTGCAGAAGATCTGCACCTTCCGCAACGAGGTGTTCAAGGGACAGGACGGGCCGGCGGCGGCCCGCGCGGCCTTCAGCCAGCTCATCGGCCCGGGCATCGTGGCGTTGCTGACCGACACCATCGGCTTCTTCACCATTATGGTGATCAGCATCCCGACCATCCAGGAGCTCGCGCTCATTGCTAGCCTCGGGGTGAGCGTGATCACCCTGACGAACTTTTTCCTGCTGCCGCTGATGCTCTCGTACCTGCGCTTGCCGCCGTCGTACGCGCACTGGGTGACCGCCCGGCGTCAGCGCGGCGAGGTCACGTGGGGACGACTCGCGCGCGCGCTCACGCCGGTCCCGGCGGCGGCGATCGCGCTGGTGAGCCTCGCGGTGGGGGGGTGGGCCGTCCACTTCTCCAAGGAGGTGCGCATCGGCGACACGCAGGCCGGGGTCCCGGAGCTGCGCCCGGATTCCCGCTACAACCGCGACAGCCAGCTCATCGCCTCCAAGTTCTCCATCGGGGTGGACCTGCTCAGCGTGATCGTCGAGACCGTGCCCGACGCCGGGGTGGACCACGAGGTGATGTCGCTGCTCGACGAGTTTGAGGGCCGGATGCGCGAGGTCACCGGGGTGCATTCCGTGGTCTCGCTGGCCGGGGTGGCGAAGGGCGTGAACGCGGGATTCTGCGAGGGCTCGCTGAAGTGGCGGATCCTCCCGCGCAACCGCGACGCGCTGGCGCAGGCCGTCGCGCCGGTCGAGACCGCCACCGGCCTGCTGAACGCGAACTCCTCCGTGCTGCCCGTGCTCCTCTTCCTGCGCGACCACCGCGCGGAGACGCTGACCGCGGTCACCACCGCGGTGCGGGAGTTCGCCGCCCGCCACGACTCGCCCAAGGTCACCTTCCGGCTCGCCAGCGGGAACGCCGGCGTGATGGCGGCGACGAACGAGGTCGTCGCTGCCGCGGAGAAGCCGATCCTCTACTGGGTGTTCGGATCCGTCATCGCGCTCTGCCTGATCGCCTTCCGCTCGGTCCGGGCGGCGCTTTGCATCGTCACCCCGTTGGCCATCGTGAGCTACCTCGGGTACGGGGTGATGGTGCTCCTCGACATCGGGCTGAAGCCGTCGACGCTGCCGGTGGTGGCCCTCGGGGCGGGCATCGGCGTCGACTACGGGATCTACATCTTCGCGCGCCTGCACGCCGAGCTGAAGGCCGGATCCGCCTTCGGCGAGGCGCTCTTCTGCGGTCTCAAGGATGCCGGGGCGGCGGTAGTCTTCACCGGGCTGACCCTCGCCATCGGGGTGAGCACCTGGGTGTTCTCCGATCTGAAGTTCCAGGCGGATATGGGCCTGCTGCTCACCTTTATGTTCACGGTCAATATGGTCGGGGCCATCTTCGTGATGCCCGCGATGGCCCGCTGGCTCTGGCGTGGGGCCGGGGCCACCCCGGCCAAGCCGCGCGGGTGAAGCTCCAGTGGCGCCGGCGAACGGCGTCAGCCCCCGAGGAGTTCCTCGGCGTGCCGGAGCGCGCTCCGGGCCTGGCGGTCGCCGAGCATCCGCGCCAACTCCGACACGCGCGCCTTCCGGCTCCCGTGGATCGGCTCGATCCGGACGACCGCGCGCTCCCCGCTCTGGTCCTTGGTCACCACCAGGTGCGCCGCGGCTTGGGCCGCGACCTGGGGAAGATGGGTGACGCACAGCACCTGATGCCCGCGGGCGATGCCCGCCATGTTCTCGCCGACGACCTTGCCGATCTCACCCCCGACGTTGGCATCTACCTCGTCAAAGACGAGCAGCGGCACGCCGTCGAGGTCCGCCAGCACGGTCTTCAGGGCGAGCATCACACGGGCGAGCTCCCCGCTTGAGGCGATGCGGCTCAGGGGCAGCGGCGCCTCCCCGACATTGGGGGAGAAAAGGAACTCGGCCCCGGAGTCGCCGGCCGGGCCCAGTTCGGGGAGGCTGGTCACCCGCATCTGGAAGTCGGCCTTGGCGAAGCCCAGCCGCGCGATCGCGCGTCCCGCCGTCCGCGCCAGCTCGCGGGCCGCCTTTTCCCGCCGCGTCCGCAGGGTCTGGGCGTGACGTCGCGCCTCGCGCAGGGCCTCGGCCACCTCCCGCTCCAGCCGGGCCAGCACGCCCTCGACATCCCCCTGCACCTCGAGGCGCCGCCGCATCTCCTCCCGCGCGGCCAGCACCGCGCCGAGGTCGCCACCGTGCCGGCGACGCAGCTCCAGCCAGGTCGCCATCCGCTGTTCGATCTCCTGCGCCTGCTCGGAATCGAGATTCAACGCCTGGCCGAGGGCGGCGAACTCGTCCGCCAGATCCGCCAGTTCCACGGCCGCGGATGCCAGCCGGGTCGCGAGCGGCGCGCTCGCGGGGTCCAGCTCTTCCAACTGCCGGGCCGTCCGCAACAGGGGCGCCAGCCTTCCCTGGATGCCGTCCTCGCCGGCCAACCCTTGGCCCAGCGCCTCCGTCAAGCCGGTCAACTCCTGCGTCCGGCTGAGCCGCTGGTGGTCGCGTTCCAGCTGCTCCACCGCCTCCGCCGTCAGCTCGAGTTGGTCGATACGGGCCAGCTGGGACCGGAGAAACTCGATCTGGTCCGGCGTGAGCCGCGCCTCCGCCGCCACGCGGCGCTGTTCGGCCGCGAGCTCCCGCCACCGCGCGAACGCCGCCCGGTAGGCCGCCAAGGGTTCATCGTGCCGGCCGAAAAGATCCAGCAGTTCGCGCTGGCAATCATCGCGCAGCAACCGCCGCGGCTCGCTGGGACCGTGGAAGTCGATCCACACCTCGCCCAAGCGCTGCAGCGCGGCTAGGGTCGCCAGGCTGCCATTGACGGAGATCCGCGGCGCCTTGTCGCGCGGGAGGGTCCGCCGCAGCAGCAGCACCCCCTCCTCGCACGGGGGCAGCTGCAGTTCCTCCAGCACCCGGTTGAGCCGCTCCGGCGCGCCAAAGTGGAGCCCCGCCTCGACCTCCGCCGCCGCCGCCCCCTGGCGGATGACGGTCTTGTCGGCCCGTTCCCCCGCCAACAGGCTCAGGGCGCCGAGCAGGATGCTTTTGCCCGCGCCGGTCTCACCCGTGACGGCGGTGAAGCCCGGTTCAAACTCGAGGTCCACCGACTCGAGCAGGGCCAGGTTCCGGATGCGGAGCGACTGCAGCATGATGCGGGAACGGATGGAGCGGCGCCGCCGGGTGTCAAAGCCGCTTCTCGGCCGCCGCCTCGGCGAGGGCCCGCTCGAGGCGTTCCGCGACCGTGCCCGACGTCACCAACGGGCCCAGCCACGCGTCGACGGCAGCGCGCCAGTCTGCCTCCCGGGGCAGGAGTACCGCCTTGCCCGCCCGCGTCAGCGGCTCCGCCAGCGTGCCGCCGAGGCGAGGATCGCGCCGCGCCTGCAGCCGGACCTCGATCCCGTCGGTGACCATCACATCCGCCCGGCCCTCGGCTAGGACGCTGAAAATGGTGCGATTGTCCGCGTGCAGCAGGATCTCCGCCCGGCGCACCCGCTCGCGCACGAAGCGCTCGTTGGTCCCGCCGGGGTTGACGATCACCCGCACGCCCGGCTGGTCGATCGCGGCGAGGGAGGAGAAGCGCGGCGCGTCCGCGCGGCGCGCGATGGCCGTCTTGCCATCCTCCAGGTAAGCCACGGAGAAGGCGGCCTCCCGGGCGCGTTCCTCCGTCGCAGTGATTCCGGAGAGCGCGAGGTCGAAGCGGTGCGCGCGGAGATCGGCCATCAGACCGGACCAGGAAGTGGGCACGAAGACGGGCCGCAATCCGAGCGCGCCCGCGAGGTCCCGGGCCAGATCGATGTCTAGGCCCCGGAGCACGCCCCCGGCGTCGGAACTGAACGGCGCATAATCTCCCGTCGTGCCGACGCGCAGGACCCCCACGCGGCGCAGCGCTGCCAAAGTCGCCGGCCCGGTCCGGCGCAGGCCTGCCCGAGCGGTCCTCAGTTCCAGGAACTCCGCCGGTTCAAGTCGAGGGAGTGCCTCCAGCCTTCTCCAAGGATCGGGGGAAACCGGCGGATCCTCGCCTGCAACCAAAAATGCCGCGGCGAGCAGCTCCCGTCCCACCGCGTCCAGCCGCGGCCGCAGGACGGTAGCCAAGTCCGGCGGCTCCGGCGGCAGGAGGTCGGACGCCCGCCAGCCCGCGACCAGCGTCTCCTGGCGGCGCCGCGCCCACGCGATCTGCAGCCGCAGGAAGTCCTCCATCGGCCCGGGCGCGAGCCCCAGCGCCTCGGCCTCAACCCGCCAGCCGCGCAACACCTCCGCCTCGCGGACCGGGTCCAGCACGGGCTGCCCGCGTCGATGCTTCCACGCCGCCACCTGCGGCATCAGTTCGCTGCGGGCCAACATCACCGCGACCAAGCTCGCCTCGCGCTCCGCCGCGGTCAGGAAGACGGGGGCGGCCTCCCGTGGCGACGCCCCCGGCGCGGCGGCGGCCCCAAGTCCCAGCCCCAAGCTGGCCCAGAGCAGCAGCCCGGAGAGCAGCCT
>SYDD01000062.1 GCA_005786775.1 Opitutaceae bacterium | reverse complement strand
CGGCGGAACGAGCTTTGGCGGCATCACTTGGGTACGGGAAGGGAAACATCGGCAGCGTTGGGACTCGGGGGTGAAAACTATTTGTAATCAAGGCCCGGGGGAGAGGGGGCGGACAAGGCTTTTCCCGGCGGAAAACCCGTCTGCGCCCCGGATGGACCCTACGTAGACCGGGCCGCGCTCACTTCCGCCGGTAGTCGCCACGGCTCAAGTACTTCTCCAGCCACACGTAGGCGCAGATAAAGAAGTAGCGGCTGCCCATCTCCTTGATCTTCAACTTCGCGACGCCGTGCTTCCGGTTGCGCCAGGAGATCGGTGTGATCGCGTAGGTGTAGCCGCGCACGATGGCCTTCAACGGCAGTTCCACGGTGAGGTTGAAGTGCGGCGCGAGAAAGGGGCGGCAGCCGTCGATCACCGTACGCCGGTAGGCCTTAAAGGCGTTGGTGGTGTCGTTCAGCGGGAGCCGGAACGCGATCCGCACCAGTAGGTTGGCGATCCGGTTCACCAGCAGCTTCACCCGCGGGTAGTCGATCACCCGCCCACCGCTCACGAACCGGCTACCGAATGCGCAGTCATTCCCCGCCGCGAGCAGCTGCCAGTACTTTACGGCATCGGCGGGATCGTCGGAGGCGTCCGCCATCATGATCACCACGGCGTCGCCGCGGCTGTGGTCGAGGCCCCAGACCACGGCGCGGCCGAAGCCGTGGGCGCCGCTGGCGTTGCGCGTGGGCGCGAGAGCGGGGATTTCCCGCTGGAGTTCCTCCAGGACCGCCCAGGTGCGATCCTGACTGCCATCGTCGACTACGATGATCTCGTGGGGCACGCTTGCACGGCTAAAGGTGTCCGCGATCGCACGCAGGGTGGCGGGCAGGGATTCCTCCTCGTCCCGCGCGGGGATGACGACGGATAGGAGGGAAAGCGGGGCGGGGGTCGACATGCGGGAGGCTCAGAGCGGGGCGGAGAGCTCGAGCCAGTCCGGATGAGCCTCGGCGTGGGCGGCGATCTCGGCGCAGATGTCCGCGCGCGAAGTGGCGGGCTCCCACTGCCACAGCCGGCGAGCCTTAGCCGCATCAAGCACCAGCCAAGGGAGGTCGAAGGGCCGAGGTGTCGGATCGGCGGTCACGGTGTGGTCGCCCAAGCGCGCCCGACACCAGTCGCTCAGTTGCCGCAGGGAGCAGGCGGAGGCGGTGCCACCGGAGAAATTGGCGATGCGGTCGGCCGCTGGCAGGGTGGGGGCGGTAAACTGCCGCTCAAGGGCGTGGATGAGGTCGCGGGGATGCAAGCAGTCGCGCGTCTGGTGGCCCTGGCCGTCGAAACCGAGGAAGCGGAGCGGGCGCCGCCGCCGCCAGGAATGGATCCAGTAGGAGAAGATCCCCTGGTCCGCGCGGCCGAACTGGCCGGCGCCCGCGAGGACGCCGCAGCGATTGATAAACACCGGCAACCCAAACGCCTCGCCGTACTCGAGCGCGAGCGACTCACTGGCGAGCTTGGTGGCGCCATACAGCGAGAGCGGCGCCGTGGTGGGGAAGTCCTCCGTGATGCCCGCCGGGCCGAAGCCGGGAATGCGGGCGTCGGGCGCGGGGGTGAACGCGCCATCGCGCACGACCAGCGGCAACTGGGTGAGGGGTGTGATGCCGTAAACCCGGCTCGTGCTGAGCAGAATGAAGCCCGCGCGGTGAGCCTTGCAGTACTCGAGCAGGTTCACGGTGCCGCCGAGGTTGTGCTCCACCAGCTGCCGGGAACTGGTGCGTCCGTCGACCCCGGCGAGCACGCTCGGATTTGCCGCCGCGTCGATCACCCAGTCCGCTGCCGGTAGCGTCTCGAGGTCGCTGGCGGCGCGGAGGTCTCCATGGACCAGCTTCACGCCGAGGCGGCGCAGAGCCTCCCGATTGGCCTCGCTGCCGGGGCGGATAAAGTTATCGCAGCCGGTTATGGTGTGGTTCGCCCCGCGTTCCACGAGGGCGCGGGCTAGCGTGCTGCCCACGAAGCCGCAGATACCGGAGATGAGGATGCGCACCATGCGAGTGAGGCGGAAAAGTGGCCCGCGGTGAAGGCCGATCTGGCCGGGCCCTTGACGGGGTCTCGGCGCTGCCGTTGGCTCGTCCGCGATGAGCTCCCTGCGCGGCGACTACAAGTCGGTCTGGAATTCCCTCTCTGGCTCCAAAACCGACGCTTACCTCGTGGTCTCCGGCTACACCGACGAGGACAAGTTTCACGCGGATGCGGAAGACACGCTCGACATCCTGCGCGCCACGGTCGGCATCCGCCCGGAGGACACTTTCCTCGAAATCGGCTGCGGCGTGGGTCGCGTGGGCCGGGTCCTTTCGCCGTTCGTCAAGGAGTGGATCGGCTGCGACGTCTCCGCTAATATGCTCCGCATCGCCTCGCGGCGGCTCCTCGGCTTGCCGAACATCCGGCTGCAGGAGGTCTCGGGCTACGACCTGCGCCCAATCCCTGACGCCTCGGTCGACGTCGTCTACACCACGGTGGTGTTCATGCACCTCGAGGAATGGGACCGCTATAACTACATCTTGGAGGCGAAACGCATTTTGCGCCCGGGCGGTCGTTTCTATTGCGATAACGTCGACCTCGCCTCGCCCGCGGGCTGGGCCGTTTTCGAGGAGAGCCGGCTGCGCTTCCCGCCGGGCCAGCGGCCGGCGCAGATCTCCAAGTGTTCGACGCAGCCCGAGATTGAGACCTTCCTCCGCCGAGCGGGCTTCGTGGACGTTAACGTCGCCGGTCGACTCGACTTTTGGGTCTATGGTTGGGGCCGCAAGGAGGCCTGATCCACGCGCGCGTTGCCTCGCCGTTTAGGGCTGGCCGCCGGGAGCTGGCGCTGGGGGTGGGTTCGCCTGCGCCTGCCGCCGCTGCGCTTCCTCATAGGCGCGGCGTTGCGCCATCCCGATCTCAAGCAGGTCGCTGACTAGCATTCGCGCCTCGGCCTCCTGCCGCTGCGGCGCCGCGGGTGGCACCGGCTTCAGCGTGGTCGGGCTGTCCCCGATCGCTTCGGGCTGTCCCAGGCCAGGGAAGGGTTGCGCGAACACAACCCCCGGCGGCGGCGCGTCAGGGGCGGTCACCGGGGCGGGCGCGGCGACCAGCCCTCCCTTGGGCTTTGAGCCCTTGCGCAGGGGTAGCACCTTATCGGCACCGTTCACCTTGAGGATAGCCTGCTCGCGCCGGCTGTCGTAAGCGACCACCTGGATGCCCGCTTTTGATTCGCCCACGCCGATCCAGAGCGTGCGCTTCGCCTCCCGGTCATGGAGGATCAAATCGGTGCGCTTGCCCACCGAGGACACGCCCGCGAACTCGAGGGTCTCTGCGGGAGTCGCGCCGGATTCGGAAGTCGGCGTTCCGGGGGGCGCAAATGGCGACTGGCGAGGCAGCCCAGAGGGTGCGGGCTCGCCGGCGCGTGCAGTACCCGCCAGCAGGAGCAGGTAGAAAGCGGTAAGGCGGGCGCGACGCGT
>SYDD01000061.1 GCA_005786775.1 Opitutaceae bacterium | reverse complement strand
TCGTGCGGCGAGAGTTTTAGCCTCTGAGCGGCCGGGGCCGGGGCCCGGGGTCGGGCGGCGCAATTAACCCTTGCCCCCGGGGCGGGGCCGGTGGAAAACGTTCCGAACTCTCTTTCCCAGCCCAAGCTCCTTGATGGCCCTCTCCTCCCCCTCCGCCCCCGGCGGCCGCCCCGGCACGTTCCAGCGGCGCAACAACGACCCGTTCGCCGCCATCCGGCGCAATCACCGTATCAAGGTCCCGCAGGTGCGGCTGATCTCCCCCGAGGGCAAGCAGCTAGGCATCATCGACACCACCAAGGCCATCAACCTCGCCCTCGAGAATGGCCTCGACCTCGTGGAGGTCGCCCCCAACGCCACGCCGCCGGTTTGCCGGATCATGGATTTCGGCAAATACGTCTACGAAGAACAGAAGAAGAGTTCCCACTCGAAGGCCACCGCGAGTAAGATCAAGGAGATTGAGTTCACCGCCCGCATCGAGCAGCACGACTACGAGACAAAGCTGCGCCACGCCGAGGAGTTCCTCGACCATGGCAACAAAGTGAAGATGCGGCTCAAGTTCCGCGGCCGCGAGATGGCCCACACCGAGATCGGGTTCGACGTGATGAAGCGCGCTGTCACCGACCTCGTTGGAATGGCCCACGCCGACGCCGAGCCCAAGCTGATTGGCCGCAACATCCACGTGATGCTGACGCCTCTCCCCGCCAACAAGCGGAAGCCGAAGTTCATCACGCCCTCTGAGGAAGAGGAGGAGCCCGCGGATGAATCCTCCGCGCCCGGCACCGCGACTGCTGGCTGATCCCGCCGCCGCCATGCCCCGGGCGGCCTTCCTCGCGCGATTCCGGTGCCTCGCCGGCCTCGCCCTCCTCTGGCCCAGCCGGCTCTCTGGCGCCGAATCCCCTCCGCGCACGCCCCCCACCCGCCCCGGTGCGCCAGCCGCCGAGTTGCCGCCCTCTGCCGCGCGTCCGCCGGTCCGCCGAATCGGGCGGGTCGAGCACGTCGCTCTCCCGGACGTCGCCCGCGCCCTTGGCCTCCAGTTCACTACCGCCGACCAAGGCCGCCGCGCGACCCTCAAGGGGCCGGGAGTCTCCGCCGCGTTTGAGGCCGAGTCGCGCGAAGCCACGCTGAACGGCCTCCGGCTCTTCCTCGGCGACCCGGTGGCCCTAGCCGGCGGGGTGCTTTGCCTAAGCCGCGTGGACTTCGAGCGCTCCGTCGCACCTGTGCTCCAGCCCGGTTTCGGCCTCGAGCCCCGCCCGGCCCCCAAAGTCATCGTCCTCGACGCCGGCCACGGCGGGCACGATCCGGGGCGGGTCAATGCCCACCTGAAGATCAACGAGAAAATGCTCACCCTCGATGTCGCCCGCCGCGCGCGCCGACTGCTCGAGGCCGATGGGTTCAGGGTGGTACTCACGCGCGAGAGCGACACATTCATTGCCCTGCCGCAGCGTGCTGTCGCGTCCAACGTCGCCCAGGCCGACGCTTTCGTCAGCATCCACTTCAACGCGCTGCCGCAAGATGCCCGCACGACGGGGGTTGAGGTCTACACCTTCCCGCCCCGCGGCCAGCGCTCCGCCAACTCTTGGGGCCCAGGTGCGAAGGAGGACGCCGAGCAACACGCCTCGCCGGTGCACCGGGTGGACGGCTGGAGCGCCCTGCTTGCTCATTCGCTCCATGGCCGGCTCGTCGGCGATCTCAAGGCTCCCGACCGCGGCCGCAAGCTGATGCATCTCGCGGTCCTGCGCCCGCTACAAGCCCCCGGCGTCCTCGTCGAGTGCGGCTTTCTCACCAGCGAAGCCGAGGCCCGTCGCATCGCGACACCTGAATACCGCCAGCAGCTGGCCGCTGCTCTTGCCGCTGGCATCCGCGACTACGCGCGCGCCGTCGGGACCGCCCGCCGTACGCCGCGCACTTCCTCTTTGCCCTCCTCCCGATGATCCGTCCCGCCCTGCTGCCATTCCTGCTCCTCTTCGCCCATGCCCGGCTAGCCGCGTGGGATTACGAGGGCCACCGCATCGTCGCCCAGCTCGCCCTCGCGGCCCTGCCGGAGGACTTCCCGCGAATCGTTGCCGGGCCCGACGAGGCCGAGCGCGTCGCTTTCCTGTCGGCCGAGCCGGACCGTTGGCGCAACGTGCCCGATCTCCCGCTCAAGCACGCGGGCGGCAGCTGGGGCGATCACTTCCTCGACCTGGAATACCTCACCGACGCCGGCCTCGACCTCGATACGCTCACGTCCTTCCGCTACGAGTTTGTACTCCAGTTTGCCCGGGGCCGCGCCGCGCATGCCGCCGCCTTCAAGCCGATCGATCCCGCGCGTAACTTGGACCGCACCGCCGAGTGGCCGGGCTTCGCCCCTTGGGCCATCGCAGAGCACTTCGCCCGCCTGCGCTCCGGGTTTTCCTACCTGCGCGTCTTCGAGGAGGTTGGTACCCCCGCCGAGGCGGCCAACGCCCGCGCCAACCTACTCTACGTCATGGGCCTCCTCGCTCATTACGTCGGCGATTGCTCCCAGCCGCTCCACACGACCAAGCATTACAACGGCTGGTCCGGGGCCAACCCCCGCGGCTACCCCACCTGGAACGGACTCCATTCTTGGATTGATGGCGGGATCATCGCCCGCACTGGCCTGCGCTTCCCCGCCCTCCGCGAGCGCGCCCTGCCCCCGCGGGTGCTGCCCCTCGGCCCGCGCGCGGACGGCCGCGACCCACTCTTCGTCGCCGTGCTGGACTATATCCGTGTCCAACACCGCCAGGTGGAGACGATCTACGAGCTCGGGAAGGCCGGCCGCCTCGGGCAGGCCCCGGGCGCGGAGGTGCCGCCTGAGACGCGCCGCCTGATCGAGGAGCAGCTGCTCGCCGGCGGACAGATGCTCGCTAGCGTTTGGCTGACGGCGTTCCGCGGCGCGGTGCCGGACACGTACCTCCGCGCGGCGATCGCTCGCCGCCAGGCCGCGACGCCCTGAAGCTCTCGCCGGTGTTTCCCGGGTTGCTCCGCCTCCTTTCCGCGGTCGGCCGTTCGGCGCCGTTGATTCTGACGGCACTTTTCGCCGCGCCGGTTCCGCCCGTTGCGCCCTCGCCCGCGGATGTCGTCGTCCTCGCGAATGCCCGCGATCCGGAGTCGCTCGCCCTCGCCCACCATTACCTCGCCGTGCGGGGCGTTCCCGCGGCTAACCTCGTCGCCCTCGCGCTGTCGGCTGAGGAAACGATCTCTCGCGCGCAGTTCACCACCGAGCTCTGGGAGCCTTTAAACGATTGGCTCCGTGCCGGCCGCTGGGTCGACCTGTTGCCCATGGCGGGCCGTGACGTCGCTGGCCGCCGGCGGTATGCCCCGCAGGGCCACCGGATCGGCGCCCTCGTTGTATGCCGTGGCGTACCGCTGAAGGTGGGGCCGGACGATGCGCTCCTCGCCGCTGAGGCGACCCCCAAGCTCCGACCCGAGTTCCGCACGAATCAGGCCTCGGTCGACGCCGAGCTCAGCCTCCTCGCGTGGCCCGTGGACCCGCTCGCCGGCTTTACGCCCAATCCCCTTTTCAACCGCGACCGCCCCGCCCCCGCGGAACTGCAGCGCGTCGTGCGTGTGTCGCGGCTCGACGGACCCTCCGCGAAGTCCGCGCGCGCGCTCGTGGACTCCGCACTTGCGGCGGAGCGGCACGGGCTGGCCGGCCGGGCGTTGATCGACCTCGCTCAACGCGGGACGTTAGGTGACAGCTGGCTGGCCACAGCGGCCGGTGAGCTGGCGGCGCGCGACTTTGAGGTATTGCGGGACGAGGCGCCGCCGACATTCCCGGCGACGGCGCGCGCCGAGGCGACGGCGGTCTATTTTGGCTGGTACTCCGGCACCTTCGACGGGCCGTTCCGCCTGCCCGGCTTCCGTTTCGTGCCCGGGGCGATCGCGCTGCACATCCACAGCTACTCGGCCGCGACCCTCCGCGACCCCGAGAAGGGATGGATTGCACCGCTGGTGGCGCGTGGCGTCGCCGCCACCGTGGGTAATGTCTACGAGCCGTACCTTGAGCTTACCCACCGGCCGGACCTGCTTTTGCGGCAGCTACTGACGGGCGTGACCTGGGCGGAGGCCGTGTTTCAGGCCTTGCCCGCGTTGGGCTGGCAGGCCGTGGCGATCGGCGATCCCCTCTATCGGCCGTTCGCGACCGGACTTGAGGCGCAGCTGGGCGAATCCTCGGTGCTGTCCCCGGAGTTACGGAGCCACGCTCGGCTTCGGCGCGTCCGGGAACTTTTTCGGCTCGGCCTTTCCGCCGCGGCGGAGCGCCTGCTCGAGCGCGCCTGCGACGAGGCGACGGACGCTAGTGTTGCCGTGTGGGCGGCACACCGTGAGTTGGCGGCCGGCCGGGTGGCCGCGGCCCTGCCGTGGCTGTTGGCGGCGCCGACGAGTGGAGCAGGAGACGCGGCGAGCTGGGCGTTGCGGGCCGAGCATGCGGGGATGCTTTCGGCGGCGGGGCGGCCGGATGTGGCGGTGCTGCGCTGGGCGACGCTGCTGTCCGAGCCCCTGCCGCCGCTGGCCCTACGGCGCGCGTGGTTGCCGCGGGCGATTGAGGCGGCCACGGCCGCGGGCGAGGTGGGGCCGGCCGAACGCTGGCGGTCCGAGCTGGCGGCGCTACCGCCCGGCGACTAAGCTGGGCATTAACGGGTTCCCGGGATCATCCCGGGGAGCACGTAGGCCTGCAGCATCACGAACAGCCCCATCAGCACGGCGAGCGCGACACTGTGCCAGAAGACCGCGCGCAGGATCGTACCGGCTGAGGGGCTCTCCGGGTGGCCGCCGGTGGCGACGCTCGCGACCACGATACTCTGCGCGTCGATCATCTTGCCCATCACGCCCCCCGAGCTGTTCGCCGCGCAGGTGAGCAGCGGGTTGAGGCCGAGCTGCTCGGCTGTCACCTTCTGCAGGTTACCGAAAAGCACGTTCGAGGAGGTGTCGCTGCCGGTGAGCGCGACGCCGAGCCAGCCGATAATCGGGGAGAAGAACGGGAATAACCAACCGGTGCCGGCCATCGCGAGGCCCATCGTGGTATCCGTTCCACTGTACCGCGTGGTGAAGCCGAGGGCCATCATCACGGAGATCGTGAGTAGCGAGATGCGCACCCGCAGGAGCGTCCGGCCGTAGAGGCGGAGCGCCTCGCCGGGACGGACGCGGAGCGCGAGGGCCGTGGCAATGCCGGCCAGCAGCAGGGCGGTGCCGGTGGCGGAAAGCAGGTTGAGATTAAAGACGGCCTTCTCCTTCTCGGGGTGCGGCGCGACTGGCGGCACCTTTTCGACCGCCAGGTGCAACGCGGGCACCGGTAGCTGGGGCGCGAACCACCCGTTAAGCGCCGCCTTCACGGGCGGCAGGCCCCAGAGGAAGACGAAGGCGGACAGGAATAGCCACGGCACCCACGCCTTCCACGGCGGGCTGCCTGCCGCCACGGGGGACTCCGCCGGAGCGCGGGCACCCGGGTTGGCCTGCTCCTCGGCTGGCCGCCAGAACCGCATCAACACCACCACCGCGAGCATCGAGGCCGCGCCGGCGATGATGTCGACCAGCCACGGCCCGTGGAAGTTGCTCACCAGGTACTGGACGAGGCCGAAGCTGGCGCCTGCCACGAAGCACGCCGGCCAGACGGCCACCATCCCGCGCCAGCCCGCCTGCGCCGCCACTAGCCAGAACGGAACCAGCAGGGAGAAGAACGGCAGCTGCCGTCCGACCATTGCGCTCAGGTCGAGCAGATCGAGTCCGGTCAGTGGTGCCAGCGTCACCAAGGGCGTGCCGAGCGAGCCGAAGGCGACCGGAGCGGTGTTGCCGATCAGCGCGAGCTTCGCGGCCTCGAGTGGCCGGAAGCCTAGCCCGATCATGAGCGCCCCCGAGATCGCCACTGGCGCCCCGAAGCCTGCTGCACCCTCGATGAAGGCGCCGAAGGAGAATGCGATCAGGAGCGCTTGGATACGCCGGTCCCCGGAAACCCCCGCGACTTGCCGTTGCAGCACCGTGAACTGGCCGGTATCAACGGAAAGCTGATAGATGAAGATGGCGTTGAGGATCAGCCAGCCGATTGGCAGCAGCCCGAAGGCGGCCCCGTAGGCCGCTGCTGCCAGCGCGAGCTGCGTCGGCATCCCGTAGACGGCAATCGCAGTGGCCAGCGCCACCCCAAGAGCGACCAGCGCCGCGAGGTGCGCGCGTACGTGCCAGAAGGCGAGGAGACCGAGGAGCACGACCACCGGCAGTGCCGCCACCAAAGCGGACACGCCGATACCGCCGAGCGGGGCGTAGGTTTGGGACCAAGTCATCGGGGAAGTGGGGTTGGGGATAACGAGGGGCGGCCAGAGGTGCCTAGAACCAGCGTTTTCGGCGCAGGTAGATGAACATCAGAATCGTTGAGACGAGGGTGATGCCCACCGCCACCGGATATCCTCGGCGTAGCTCTGGCATCCCCTCGAAATTCATCCCGAACCAGGTGCCGATCACCATCACGGGAATAGTGATCGCCGTAAGTGCGGTGAGGAATTTGATTCCCTCGTTAGCCTCGAAGGCCGCCTTGTTCAAGTAAATGTCGAACGCCATCAGTAGCCGCTCATGATAACCCGCGACCGTGTCCTCGAGGCGCGCAAGGTTGTCGCGCAGATCCCGAAAGTAAGGCAGCAGCTTGGCGCGGATCAGCTTATTTTCCCCGCGGGCGAGCCGGTCGATCACGTCCCGCTGCGGCCGCACGATGGTGCGCAGCCGGGTAAAGTCGTTGCGCACGTGCAGCAACTCCGTGACGAGGGCCTTTTCGCCCGACCGCCGCGCTAACACATGCTCCTCAAGTTCCTCCAACTCCGCGCGCAGTTCCTCCACCACCGGCGCATAGTTGTCCACCAGCAGGTCGATCAGCGTGTGTGCGATCCGGTCTGGTCCCCGCGGGCCGACGCCCGCCTGCTTCAGGGTCCGCTCGATCAGCGACGAGACTGAGCGCAGCGGCGCGGTGTGGAAGGTCACGAGGAAATCTTTGCCGAGAAAAAGGTCGAGCTCGGTGGTATTGAACTTCTCGGTCCGTGTGAAATCCACCGCGTGGGTGACAATAAAGAGGTAGTCTTCGTAGTCCTCGACCTTGGGCAGCGAGTTGGGCTGGGTGCAGTCCTCGATCGCGAGCGGGTGGAAACCGAACACGCCTTCCAGCAACGCGCGGGTTTCCTCCGGGGTTGGGTTGTCCAGATCGACCCAGAGCAGCAGCCCCTTGTCGGCGCGCACGAGACGGAGCGCCTCCAGCTCGAGGTCTTGGCCGACGAGCTTGCCGTCGCTGAAGATGAACGACCGGATCATCGGACGAGAGTGTGGCGACCTGGCTCGGCGGCGTCGAGCCGCGAGGTGCGGGACTTAGAGCCCGAGACGAGCCTCGGTGGCAGCGATGGCGGCGATGAATTCCGCCGGGGTCGTCGCGGTGAGGAAGATGGCCCGATCCGCCGGGTCGCGCAGAAGTTTGCACAGGGTACTCACGACCGCGAGGTAGTCGCCCGGCTTAGTCTTGGGTGTGCCAAGCACGAAGAAGAGCCGCACGACCTCGCCCTTGTCGTCGAAGACGATGCCGTCGTCCGAACGGCCGACCGCCATCACGATCCGGCGCACGTGCTCGGTGCGCGCGTGGGGCAGGGCGATGCCGTTGCCGAGGGAGGTGGTGTCGAGGCGGTCCCGGGCGAGTAGCTCGTCGTAGAAGCCAGCGTAGTTGGCTACTTCCGGGTGTCCCTCGAGCTGCCGGGCGATCTCATTCAGTGCCGCGGTGCGCCGCGTGGCCTGCAGGTGCAGGGCGATGCGCGAAGGATCAAGGAGCGACGTGATGCGGCCGGTCATGCGGGCCTTAGGCAACGCCGAAGCTCCGAGCGTGGGAAGGAGAAAACCATCGCGCGCGGCGGCGTCGGAAATGGCGTTGCGCGGTCTGGGGCCGCGCGCAGCCTCGCCTGATGCGCTGCTTGTTGCCCGCCCTTGCTTTCGCCGGGACCCTCGCTGCCGCCGAGCCCTTTTCCCGCTCGCTCGCGCCCGCGGATTTTACCGCCGCTGGCCTCGGCCGCCTCACCCCGCAAGAACTAGCCCGCCTCGACGCGCTCATTGCCGCGCGCGCCGCGCCCCCGTCCGCGGCGACCCCCAGCCCCGCCCCTGCGCCTGCCGCGGCGCGCGCGTTGGCGGGCCCGGTCCGGCGTGCGGCGCCCGTCGCGGAGGAGTTGGAGATGATCGAGAGTCGCCTCACCGGTGAGTTCCGCGGCTGGGAACCGCGCACGGTCTTCGCGCTCGAGAATGGCCAGCGCTGGCAGGAGACCGGCGGCACGACCTACGCGGGGCCGCCAGTCGCCGCGCCTGCGGTACGCATCCGCGCGGGCGCCCTCGGCGCCTTTTGGATGCGGATCGAGGGCGTACGTCTCGAGGTGAAGGTGCGCCGCTTCGACGCGGGTCGCTAGGCGCTCAGAACCACAAGTTCGGCCAGAGCCGCGCGGCGACCAGCGCCTGGATCAGACCGAGCACGGAGATCAGGGACAGCAGCACCGTCCAGCTCCGCAGCGTCTCGCCCTCGGTCAGGCCGCCCAGGCGGCCGATGACCCAGAACCCGCTGTCGTTCATCCAGGACAGCATCGACGCCCCGTAACCCACCGCAAGGTAGATGTAGAACTCGTGGACGCCGAAGCCGCCTTGGCCGGCGATCGACATCATAATCGAGGAGGCGGTGATCATCGCGACGGTCGCCGAGCCCTGCGCGACCCGGACGACCACCGCCAGCAGCCAGGCGAGCAGCACGTAGTTCATCCCGCCGCCCTCCGCGAGGACGCGCACCGAGTCGCCGACGCCGGCATTCTTGATCATCGCGCCGTAGGCGCCGCCGGCGGCGGTGATGAGGATGATGACACCCGCCGTCTCGAGCGGCGGCCCCAGCACGTCGGCCGCGTTCCGCCAGGCGAGCTGGCGCTGGCGGGCGTAGACCGCGAGGGCCACCGCCGCGCCGAGGAGGAGGGCGATGTTCTTGTTGCCGAGGAAGTCGATCGTCTGCGCCAGCGCGGGCGGCAGGGCGCGCGCGAACGGGGTGCTGAACGAGGCGGCCGCGATGAGCACCACCGGCAAAATCACCGGCGCGATCGAGACCCAGAACCCCGGCAGGTCCTCCTCGCGGCGGCCGGCCACCTCCTGCAGCGACGCCAGGGACGAGCCCGCCGTCTCGCGCAGCGGCACCGGCCGCCGGGCGTCGATCCAGTGGGCGAACGCCAGCCCGCCGAGCGCCGGCAGGATGCCGAAGAGGATGCCGCCCACGATCGAGAGCCCGAGGTCCACCCGCAGCGTCTCCGCCACGATCAGCGGCCCCGGCGTCGGCGGCACCGTGCTGTGGGTGATCACCCCGCCCGCGCAGATCGCCAGCACGTAGAGCAGGTAGTTCTTCCCCGTGCGCAGCGCGAGGGCGCGGGCCAGCGGCACCAGCAGGAAGAACACGGTGTCGAAGAACACCGGGATCCCGAGGATGAAACCGCAGGCCAGCAGCGCCAGCGGCGCCCGCTTTTCCCCGAGCACCGCGATGAAGCGCCGGATGATCCGGTCCGCCGCCCCGCTCTCCATCAGCGCGATGCCGATCACGGACGCGACCGCGATGGTGAACCCGATCTTGCCGGCGGCGGAGCCGAACTCGTTCATCACCGCCTCGACCGCCTTGGTGAAGCGCCCGGAGCCCGTCTGGCCGAGGGCGGTCATCAGCCCGACGAAGATCGCGGCGAAGAAGAGGGCGAAGAATGCGTGCAGCCGGAACCAGACGATCGCGGCGATGATGAGGACGACGCTCAGGGCGAGCACCGTGAGGGGCCCGGGCGCGAAGGCCAGGGCGAGGGGTAGCGGGGGCATCCCCCGAGCGCGCCAGCCCGCGGCCGCCCGGGCAAGCCGTTAAATCGGCCGCCCCGGGCGCGGGCGCCGGCTCAGGCGTCCGCGGGCTCGGCGGCGGCCGCCTGCTCCTCGTCCGTCTCGACGATGCGCGCGATGCTCAGGAGCTTGTCGCCGGGCTCGAGCGTGACTAGGCGGACGCCCTTCGCGCCGCGGCCGGTCTCGCGGATGCCGGCCACGGGGCAGCGGATGCTCTGGCCCTTGGCCGTGAGCAGCATCACCTCGTCCTCGTCGCGCACCGCGAGGGCGCCGGCGAGGCGGATGGAGCCGTCCTCGGGCAGGTCGATCGCCCAGACGCCGCTGCCGCCGCGGTTGATCAGCCGGTAGTCCTCGAAGCGGGTGCGGACGCCGAGCCCGGCCTCGCTCGCGACGAGGAACTTCGCCGCGTGGTCCACCACCGTGATCGCCTGCAGCACGTCGCTGGCGAGCTTGAAGCGCATCCCGGTGACGCCGCCCGTGGCGCGGCCGGTGGGCCGGAAGAGGTCCTCGCCGGTCTCGGGATCGCGCTCGCGGAAGCGGACGGCGAGGCCCTGGTGGGAGACGAGCACCAGCTCGTCAGCGCCGGTGGTCAGGACGGTCCCGATCACTTTGTCGCCCGGATCGAGGTTGATTCCGATGATGCCGCCGTCGCGGGTGCTGTTGGCGTAGTCGGAGAGCGGGCTCTTCTTGATGACGCCGGCGCGGGTGGCCATCACGAGGAAGCGGTCGGCGACGAAGTCCCGCACGCAGAGCATCGCCGCGATCTTCTCCCCCTCGCTGAGCCGCAGGAAGGAGCCGACGGATTTGCCGCGCGAGGCGCGCGTGCCTTCGGGGACGTCGTAGCACTTGCGGGCGTGGCACTGCCCGCTGCTGGAGAGGAAGAGGATGAAGTCGTGCGTGCTGGCGGTGAACAGGTGCTCGACGAAGTCCTCCTCGTAGGTCTCGGCGCCGATGACGCCCTTGCCCCCGCGCCGCTGCAGGCGGTACTCGGCGGCGGGCGTGCGCTTGATGAACCCGAGGTGGGAGACGGTGATCACGCAGCCCTCGTTGGGCACGACGTCCTCCATCCGGAACTCGCCGACGGCGGCCTCAATCGCGGTCCGCCGCGGCGAGGTGTACTTGGCCTTCATCTCGAGCAGCTCGCGCTTGATCAGGTCGAGGAGCTTGGCCTCCGACTCGAGGATGCCGCGCAGCTCCTCGATCAGCTTCATCAGTTCGAGGTACTCGGCCTCGATCTTGCCGCGCTCGAGGCCGGTGAGCTGGTAGAGCCGCAGCTCGAGGATGGCGTCGGCCTGGCGCTCCGAGAGCGGGTAGCGGGCCATCAGGCGCTCGCGGGCCTCCTCGCGGTTGGCGGAGGCGCGGATGATGCGGACGAAGTCGTCGAGGTTGTCCAGGGCGATGATGTAGCCCTCGAGGATGTGGGCGCGGTCCTCGGCCTCGCGGAGCCGGAAGCGGGTGCGCCGGGTGACCACCTCGCGCCGGTGGGCGAGGTAGCACTCGATCAGCTCCTTGATGTTCATCTGCTTCGGCCGCTTCTGGTCGAGCGCGAGGAGGATGACGCCGAAGGAGGACTCGAGGGCGGTCTTCTGAAAGAGCTGGTTGATGACCACCTTCGCCTGCTCGCCCCGCTTGAGCTCGATGACGATGCGGGTGTTCTCGTCGGACTCGTCGCGCAGGTCGCGGATGCCGTCGATCTCCTGCTCGGACACGAGCTCGGCGATGCGGGTGACGAGGGTGCTCCGGTTGACGTTGTAGGGGATCTCGGTGATGACGATCTGCTCCATCCCGCCCTTGAGCTCTTCGGTGTGGGCCTTGCCGCGGATGCGGACGATGCCCTTGCCGGTGCGCAGGTAGCTGAGGATTCCCTCGCGGCCGGAGATGATGCCGCCGGTGGGGAAGTCGGGCCCCTGGATCATCCCGCAGAGCTCGTCGACGGTGATGCCGGGCCGGTCGATGATGGCGCAGGCGGCGTCGATGATCTCGTCGAGGTTGTGCGGGGGGATGTTGGTCGTCATCCCCACCGCGATGCCGGTCGAGCCGTTCATCAGCAGGTTGGGGAGAGCGGCCGGGAGGACGGTCGGCTCGGTGGTGGACTCCTTGTAATTGGGGACGAAGTCGACCGTCTCCTCCTCGATGTCGCGGAGCAGGTCCTCGGCGATCTCGCGGAGGCGGGCCTCGGTGTAGCGGTAGGCGGCGGGCGGGTCGCCGTCGACGGAGCCGAAGTTGCCCTGCGGGTCGATGAGCGGGTAGCGCATCACCCAAGGCTGGGCGAGGCGGACGAGGGTGTCGTAGACGGAGGAGTCGCCGTGCGGGTGGTAGTTCTTGAGCACCTCGCCGACCACGCCGGCGCACTTGTCGAAGGCGCGGTTGTGGATGAGGCCCTCGCGGAGCATCGCGTAGAGGATGCGGCGCTGCACCGGTTTCAGGCCGTCACGGGCGTCGGGGAGCGCGCGCGAGATGATGACCGACATCGAGTAATCGATGTAGGCCGTCTGCATGATGTCGGTGATGTTCGCGGCGGAGAGCTTTTCGCTGGGC
>SYDD01000381.1 GCA_005786775.1 Opitutaceae bacterium | reverse complement strand
GGGGGCGCGGTCGAGCACTTAGGCCCGACCCCATGCGTCCTGGCAGGGCTGGCGGTGGCGGCGGCCGGCATCTTCGCCCTGACGGCGGGTCCCACAGGAGTAACCGCGGGTTACGCGCTGATTGGCGTCTCGCACGCGGTGAGTCCTCCGGCTTACTTCCCTGCTGGTCCTGCTCCCCGGCGGCACGACGAACGGGCGGGGATTCATCAGCGCTGCGCTGTTCACGCTCCTCCTCGGGATCGCACGCCTCCTGACCTAGGGCCTGCGCCGGGCGTGACGCGGGCCGGCCGCGGGGGACCGTTCCGACTCAAGCGCCGCCGGGGAGCGAGCGCGCGTTGACCTCACGCAGGACGGTGGCAGCGGGCTCGAGCTCGCCGGGAAGCCGTTCGAGGCTGCCGGCCAGCTCCGCAGTTTCGCGGGCCCCGGGCAGCAGGCGTCCATTGAAGGAGCCCACGGCGCTGTTGAAGCTCTTGCTGGCGGTCTCCAGTCCCTTGCCGACCTTCTCGAGGTGTTCGGCGAAAACGAAGATGCGACCGAGCAACTCCCGGGCGCTGTCGCCGATCCGGCGGGCGTTCTCGTTGAGCTTGGCCTGCTGCCATTGCAGCGCGCACGTGCGGAGCAGCGCGAGCAGCGTGGAGGCGGTGGTGATGATGACTCGTTGATCGAGGGCCTCCTGGTAGAGCGTGCCATCCTCCTCGAGGGCGGCGATGAGGCCGCTCTCGAGTGGGACGAAGAGCACGGTGATCTCCACCCCCTCGCCGAGGGCCTTGGCGTACTCGCGGGAGGCGAGGCCACGCACGTGGGCGCGCAGCGCCTGGGCGTGCGCGGTGCGCCGCGCGGCGCGGTCAGCGTCGGATAGCGCGGGGTCCAGAGAGTCGAGGTACGCGCTGAGCGGAACCTTCGCGTCGATCGGCACAAAGCGCCCACCGGGCAGCCGCACGGTCATATCGGGCCGCAGCCGCCCTCCCTCATCTCCCTGGACGCTGGCCTGCTCGCTGAAGTCGACGTTGTCAACCAGACCGGCCATCTCGGCGATGTTGCGGAGCGAGATCTCGCCCCAGCGACCGCGCTGGCGGTTGTCCCGCAGGGCGCTGGAAAGGGTCTGGGCGGCGAGGGATGCCCGTTGCTGCAGGTCGGAGATCTGCTTCAGTTGCTCACCCAGGGTCTTGGCGTCGCCCTCGCGCCGTTCGCCGAGTTCCCGGACTAGGCGCTCATTCTTCTCCAACTGTTCCTTGAGGGGAGTGAGCGTGGCATCGATCTCTTTCCGCCGTGACTCCATATCCTGCTGGGAGAGGGAGTGCTGGCTCGCGAAGTGCTCCTTCGCCTGCTCAAGCAGCGCCTGCGCGCTCTGCCGGAGGAGGTCGCCGCCGGTGGCCTTGAAGGTGTCGGTGAGCACGACCTTGGATTGCTCGATGGCGGCCTTGAGGTCGGCGATGGATTTCTCGCGCTCCGCGAGCACGCTCGCCATCGCGGACTCGCGCTCCGTCATCCGGGTCGTCGCCTGTCCCAGTTGCTGTTGCACCGAGGCGAGCTCGCGGGCGGTAACCTCGCCGCGCGCCCGCTCCGCGTCGACCTTGTTGCCGAGAAGGGTGACCTGCTCCCGGGCGGCGTCGCGTTCCTTCTGCGCGGCAACCGAGCCTTGTTCGGCGGAGCGCAGCTCCGCGCGCAGCGTGGTCACTTCGGAACGGAGCGACAAAAGTTCCTGCTGGGCGGCCTGCGCCGCAGCGAGGAACTGAGCCGAGGCGCGGGCCTTGAGTAGGAAGAACACGGCCGCCCCGGCCGCGCCCAGAGCGCCCCCGCCCGCGATGCCCAACAGCAAGGAAATGCCATCCATGAGCTCAGCCGTAGTCCACGCCTCCGCCGGGAACGAGTGAAAAGCAGCGCTCGGATCGCAAAAGCGAGGCCAGTCGGTCACGACGAGCCGGGCCGCAGTGCGCTTGCGTCCCCACGGCGTCGTTGGCACCATTCAACTGTTCTCGCTCCTGGCCCCACCCCACCCCGATGAGACTCCTCCTCCCGCTCCTGCTCCCTTTGACCTTGGCGGCCGCGGACGCGGGCAAGTTGACCGTCACCACGCCCGCCCGCCCGGATGCCCTCGGGCGGGTGCGCAGCGAGGTGCGGGATCCGCAGGGCCGCAAGGTGGGTACGGTCGAGACCAGCGCGCAGCCGGACACCCTCGGCCGGGTGAAGAGCGTGATCGTCGACGCCTCCGGCAAGCGGATCGGTACCGCCGAGACGACCGCCACGCCCGACGCGCTCGGGCGGGTGAAGACGACCTTCCGCGACGCGACCGGGCGCACCACCGGCACCGGCGTCGCCCCAGCCCGGCCCGACGCCCTCGGCCGCACCACCACCGTGTTCCATGACACCCAGGGTCAACGCACCGGCACGGCGGTTTCCCGCCCACCCGACGCCCTCGGCCGCGTGAAGACGGAGGTCACGGGTCAAGTGCCGCTCAAAAGGCCCGGATCACGCTGAGGCGCCGCGGGTGAAAGGTGCGCGCAACTTTTTGCCGCGGGCCAGTCCGCAGGAGATAGGTTACGCCCGTTGGGCCAAAAGTACCCACGGACCGGGGAGAGAATCCCCGAGCCCACCGTGGATCTGCCGCGCGTCGCGGTCGGATACCAGAATCTAATCGGCAACCGGGAGACGGAGCCTTCGACGCCAACCCAACGCCGACCATCGGGCCATGTCCCTGTACTCCCGCGTGAACCGCAAGCCGTGGTTCGACGCCTTGAGGCAGGAACCGGCCGTCAGGAAGCGACCCCGCTGGCGGCAGCCGGGGGCGTCTTCTGCTTGAAGATCAGCTTGTCCCCGTCGCGGACCACTAGGCAGGGCTCTCCGTCCTTAACCTCCCCGCGCAGGATCGCTTCGGCGAGCGGGTCCTCGAGGTAGTGCTCGACGGCGCGGCGCAGCGGACGAGCCCCGTACTTCTCGTCATAGCCCTTGTCGATGAGCAGCTGCTTGGCCTCGGGCGCGAACTCGAGCGTGATCTTCCGCTCGACCAGCCGGCGGGCGAACTTCGCGGTCTCAAGATCGACGATCTTGACTAGGTCGTTCTTGTCGAGCGGACGGAAGAAGATGATATCGGAGATGCGGTTCAGGAACTCGGGCTTGAACACCCGCTTCGATTCCTCGAGCACCTTCTCGCGCATCCGCTCCGAGTCATTGAAGCTGGAGGCGGCGGCCGCGAAGCCCATCGAGGTCTGACGCTGCAGCAGCTGCGCGCCGACGTTCGAGGTCATAATGATGATCGTGTTGCGGAAGTCCACGGTACGGCCGAGGGAGTCCGTAAGCCGTCCGTCCTCCATGATCTGGAGCAGGAGCTGGAGGGCGTCGGGGTGGGCCTTCTCGATCTCATCGAAGAGGATGACCGAATAGGGCCGGCGGCGGACGACCTCGGGGAGTTGTCCGCCCTCCTCGAAGCCCACGTAGCCCGGGGGCGAGCCGACGAGGCGGGAGACGGCGAACTTCTCCATGTACTCGCTCATGTCGATCTGGATGAGCGCCTCCTGGTTGCCGAACATCTGGGCCGCGAGCTGCTTCGCGAGCATCGTCTTGCCGACGCCGGTGGGGCCGACGAAGAGAAAGGAGCCGATCGGGCGGCGCGGATCCTTCAGATCGGCGCGGGAGCGGCGGAGGGCGCGCGAGATCGAAACGGCAGCCACGTCTTGGCCAATGACGGCCTTCTGCAGCTCGGTCTCCATCTGGAGCAGCTTCTCGTTGTCCTTCTTCTCCATCCGAGACAGCGGGATGCCAGTCCAGTCGGCCACGACCTGCATCATCAGGTCCTCGTCGATGGTGACGCGCTTCTCGTCGCGGCGCTTCTTCCAATCGGCCGTGATCTCTTCTTGGCGGGCACGGAGCTGCTTTTCCTGATCGCGAAACTTAGCGGCCTCTTCAAAGTGCTGGTCGCTGATGGCCTTCTCCTTTTGGGCGCAGATGGCCTCAATCTGGGGCGTGAGGTCCTCGACGTCCGCGGGGCGGCTGAGGGCGGCGATGCGGGCGCGGGAACCGGCCTCGTCCATGACGTCGATCGCCTTGTCGGGCAGGAAACGTCCGGTGATGTAGCGGTCGGAGAGCTTGGCGGCGGATTCGAGGGAGGCGTCGGTGAAGGTGGCCTTGTGGTGGTCCTCGTACTTGCCGCGGATGCCCTTGAGGATGAGGATGGTGTCCTCGACCGAGGGGGCCTCGACCTTGACCGACTGGAAGCGGCGATCGAGGGCGGAGTCCTTCTCGATGTGCTTGCGGTACTCGTTGAGCGTAGTGGCGCCGACGCACTGGAGCTCGCCCCGGCTGAGGGCCGGCTTGAGCACGTTCGAGGCGTCCATCGCACCTTCGGCGGCGCCGGCCCCGACGATCGTGTGGAGCTCGTCGATAAAGAGGATGATGTTCTTAGCGCGGCGGATCTCGTCCATCACGGCCTTGATCCGTTCCTCGAACTGGCCG
>SYDD01000380.1 GCA_005786775.1 Opitutaceae bacterium | reverse complement strand
TCACCGGTGCCGGCCGTGGCGGATGATGTCCCAGACCACGTACAGGCCCAGCACCGCCGAGAGCAGGTAACCGACGATCCCCAGCGCCGGATACCCGAACAGGTGCGGCTGGATGCCCGTCGTCACGATCAGGGATGACCCGATGATCAGGGCCCCGATGATCACCCCGAGCGTGATCCGGTTCGCGGCGATCTTCACCGCATCGTCGTGCTCCTCTAGGCCCCGGTGATGCAGGTTGATCGCCAGGCTGTCGTGCTCCAGCCGCCGCAGCAGGCGACGCAGCTCAAACGGCAGCTCCTGCAACCCCAGCGCCGAATGCCGCAGCATCTCGCGAGAGCGGCGGAGCAGCACCCCCGGACTGGCTCGCTCACGGTGCAGTTCCCGCAGCACCGGCGCCGTCGCCGCCCGGAAATCGAAGTCCGGGTCTAGCATCCGCCCCACCTCCTCGATCGAAAGCACCGCCTTCGCCATCAAGGCATAGTCCCGCGACAAGGGGATCCCCTGCTGCCCGAACAGGAATAGCAGCCGGAGCATCGCGCGCCCTAAAGCCTGACGGCCGACCGCGAAGTTCAACTCCTCCCGCAGGGCGAGGGTAATCTCCTTTTCCAGCGCCCGCAGATCGGGCTGGGCGTCCACCGGCGCCAGATCCGCCGCGATCTGCACGATGCGCTCGCTGTCCTGCTCCACCGCCGCCACCCAGAAATCCGCCAAGGCGTGACGCAGCCGCCGCGTCAAATGTCCGGCCAAACCCCAGTCTAGAAAACAAAGGCGGCCATCTTTAGCAATGTAAAGATTGCCCGCGTGAGGGTCCGCGTGGAAGAAGCCCGCGAGAAAGACCTGCCGCACCAAGGATTCGGCGCCCCGGTGCGCCCAGCGCCGGCGCTCCTCGAGCGGTTCACCACCCCTCAGTTGCCCGACCGGGGTGCCGTCGATCCACTCCATCACCAGGACCGATTCACTCGAAAGCGCGTCGTGGACCTTGGGGGCGTAGACCTCCTCCGGCTTGCTATTTAACGAGTTAAAATAGCGCTGGTGCCGCGCCTCGTGCCGAAAATCCAACTCCCGCATCACCCCTTCACGGGCCTCCGCGACCACGCCGGGCAAATCGAGATGGCGTAGTGCCGGTACGTGAAGTTGCAGCTTGCCTGCCAGCCAATGGGCCAACTCAAAATCGACCGTCAGGCGGTGTTGGAGGTGGGGTTTGCGCACCTTGATGGCGACCGTCTCGCCCGACGGGAGCTGGGCGCGGTAAACCTGCGCCAAGGAGGCCGTGGCGACGGGAGTGTCGTGCCAGCCAGGGAACACCTCGGCCGGGGGACGCCCCAGCGCGTGGGTGAGCACCGGCAGCATCTCGGCCGCGGGGACAGGATGTACCCTATCCTGCAACTTTCTCAATTCCAGAAGGATATCGTGCGGCACGACATCCGGCCGCATCGAGAGCAGCTGGCCGAGTTTGACGAATGTCGGCCCGAGTTCCTCCGCCGCCAGCCGCAGCCGCTCTCCCGCGGTGCGGGCGGGGCCGGGATGCGGGAGCAGACGCTGCCAGAGCCCTGAGGGAAGCTCTAGCTTGCTAATGAGGTCGGCGAAGCCGTGCCGCGCCAGGACCGTGAGGATCTCCTTGGCGCGAACCGCGTGCTGCAGGACGTCGAACACCGCTTAGTCCCGGGTCGGAGGCTCCACCTTGTCGGCCGACGCGACGGACGCGGAGGTGGCGGCCTGCTCGAGGGCGGCGACGCGGGCCTCCAGGGCGTCGAGGCGTTGCTGGGCCCGTTGATCGATGCCAGAGAAAGCGCCTTTCAGCTTTTCCCCGAGTTCTTGGCTGAGGGACTCGGCCTCCCGGCGGCCCTCCGCAACGAGCTTTTCCGCGACCGCCTGGGCCTCCGCCGTGGTCACCTTGCCCTGGCGCACGAGGTCGCCCAGAACGGCCTCGACCTTATCCTTGGAGACGACTGCCGCGCCGACTCCGGCCAGCAGGGTTTTCTTGAGGGAGTCGATCATAGCGGGGAATCCTATCCCGGCGGGCGGCGGTAGCAATCGTGGAAGGCCGTAAGTGGGCGGTAGGCAACCTGACGGAAGCTTCAGGATAGAGTGTTGCAATGTTACGAACTTATGACTTTCTAGCGGGTTCAATTGGGGTCCAGCCGTCCGGCTGGGATTCAGTTGAACACCAAACCAGCACCCATGAATAAACCGCAGCACCTTGCCGTCGCCTCCCTGAGGCGTTTCGGCCTTGCCACCGCCTTGGTCGCGGGCGTCGCCTTCGCCGCCCAGCCCACGGTCTCGACCAACGACGTCCAGAAGATGGAAAAGTTCGTCGTGACCGGCTCCCTGATCCCGATCGCGGCCGGCTCCCCTGCAATCCCCGTGACCGTCCTCGGCGCCCCCGAGATCGAGAAGACCGGCGTGAGCACCGACCTGCTCGATGTCCTGAAGAAGGCCCAGCCGGCGTTCTTCGGTTCGAACAACATCGGTTCCGAGAACGGCAACATCTCCTCGGGTTCGACCAACGGCGGCTCGCAGGTTTCCCTGCGCAACCGCGCGACGCTGGTGCTGATCAACGGCCGCCGGGCGAACATCTCCCCGGTGCTGGCCAGCGGTGGCGCGAGCTTCGTGGACGTAAGTGTGATCCCGATCTCGGCCGTCGAGCGCATCGAAGTCCTCTCGGACGGCGCCTCGGCGACCTACGGTTCGGACGCGGTCTCGGGCGTGGTGAACGTCATCCTGAAGACCAACTACGCCGGCTCGGAGATCGGCGGCACCTACGGCTGGAGCCCAAATAACGGCAAGTGGGCGACCCGCAGCTACTACGGTGTGGCGGGCGCGAGCTTCGGCCCGACGAGCCTGACCATCACCACCGAGTGGAAGCGCAGCGATCCGCTCATCCAGAAGGAGCGCGACTTTGCCAAGGGCCAGTTCCGCACCCCGTCCTTCGCGGGCTCGATCAACCTCGCCGGCACCACGGACTTCTACTTCCTGGGCGGCAACCGGAACGCTCCCCCGCAGAACCTTGACCTGACCCCGGCGCAGGCCGTGGCGCAGGGCATCTACCAGGGCCCGCTGACGCAGGACCAGGTGGCGCAGTTCTTCGATCTGGCCAACTACCCGACGATGCTGCTCCGCGCCCAGCGCCGCAGCTTCACGGCGGCCCTCGAGCACAAGCTCAACGACACGACCTCGATCTTCGGCGACTTCATCTACTCGCTGAACGAGACCGAGTCCGTCCTGAACGCCCAGCCGGTCTCCGGTAACGTGGTCGGCACCAACCCGAACAATCCGTTCAACGTGACGGTCACGGCCCGCAACCGGTTCGTGAACTTCCCCCGCATTTACGCCAACCAGTCGACCAGCATCCGCGGCGTGGTGGGCATCAAGGGCAAGTTGACCAACAACTGGAGCTATGAGCTGGCCGGCAACTTCAACCGCACCGATCACGCGTACCGCAATCGGAACCTGATCGACGGAGTGAAGTACACCGAGCTGGTGAACTCCGGCGCCTACAACCCGTTCGCGATCCGGCAGAACCCGGGCGTGATCGAGAGCATGGTGGGCGTGCAGTTCCGCAACTATGACAGCCAGCTGAACAGCTTCGACTTCCGCCTGAACGGCAGCGTCTTCCGCCTGCCCGCCGGTGATGTCCAGCTCGGCGTCGGCGCCGAGACCCGCTGGGAGTCCCTCAGCTTCGTGAACGACCGCTTCGACCAGACCGGCCAGTGGCTGCAGGCGACCCCGCGCCAGCCGTTCGCAGCCCGCTCGACCACCGACGGCTTCTTCACGGAGGTGCGCGTGCCGGTCTTCGGCGGCGGCAACTCGATGCCCGGCTTCCACGTGCTGGAGCTGTCCGCGGCCGTCCGCCGCGACATCTACAGCAAGACCTCCGACCCGACGGTCCCGAAGTACTCGCTGCGCTGGCTGCCCTTCAACGACGAGCTCGCGATCCGCGGCTCGTACTCGGAGTCCTTCAGCGCCCCGACCCTGTTTGACCTGTTCGGGCCGGTCTCCGTGGGCTTCACGTCCTCGATCAACACCACCCGCTACAACACCAGCGGCACCTCCCTCGGCGTCGCCTCCGGCTCCCGCCAGTACCGCTCGCAGTCCGGCTCGAACCCGAACCTGAACCCCTCGGAGTCCCGCAACTGGTCCGCCGGCGTCGTCTGGTCGCCCAAGGCCATCAAGGGCCTGTCGGTGTCCGCCGACTGGTTCAACATCGACGAGCGCGACCTGATCTCCTCGATCAGCTCGAGCCTGATCGTCTCCGACGTCGAGCAGAAGGGTCCGGCCTCCCCGTACGCCAGCCTCGTCCGCCTCGGCACCAGCCTCGCGGGTGAGACCTACTTCGGCACCGGTGCCGCGATCACCTCGCCCGGCCAGATGACGAACCGGCCCTCCGACGAGGTCTGGATCTCCAACGCGATCGTCAATGTCGCCGGCTACTGGCAGGACGGCATGGATCTCGCGGCGAGCTACAAATGGACCCAGCAAGGCCTGGGCAACTTCAACGCCTCGCTGGCCGGCACCTACATCCGCGAGTACGCGGTGCAGAGCCTCCCGAACGGTGCGGTCGCCCGCTACCAGGACGGCTTCTCCGGCTCGGCGGTTTATCCCCGCTACCGGACCCGTTCGAACCTCGACTGGGTCTCCGCGAACAACCGCTGGAACGCCACGATCGGCCACACCTGGGTGCCCGACGTGGACGATCTGGCCTGGTCGACCGAATACCGCGTGAAGAGCTACCACACGTTTGACCTGCGCGTGGGCCACTCCTTCGCCGGTTCCTCGAACCGCTGGCTGAAGGGCCTGCAGGCGACGGTCGGCGTGAACAATGTGTTCAACAAGTTCCCGCCGCTCATCCGCTCCGAGGGCAACCAGTCCCACGACATCAGCTCTTACGACCCGATCGGCCGCTACATCTACGGCTCGATCAAGTACAAGTTCTGATCGCCGGGG
>SYDD01000379.1 GCA_005786775.1 Opitutaceae bacterium | reverse complement strand
TCGCCGCCGAAGAGGGGCAGGTTCAGGCCGAGCTCGCGCGCCTGTTTGCAGATGAGGGCCGCCTCGGTGTAGTAGCCGGGGACGAAGATGCCCTCGACGCCGGCCGCCTTGATCGCGGTGAGCTGGGCCTTGAAGTCCTTGTCGCCCTCCGAGTACTTCTGTTCCAGCGCGACCGTACCGCCGGCCCCGGTGAAGTGTTCGCGGAAGTATTTCGCCAGCCCGACGCTGTAGGCGGAGGAGACGGAGGTGAGGAGCGCGACCCGCTGCAGCTTGAGGCTCTGGCGCGCGAACTTGGCCATCACCACGCCCTGGAAGGGGTCGATGAAGCACACCCGGAAGACGTAGTTGCCGATCTCGGTGACCTTGGGGTTGGTCGAGGAGGGGGAGATCATCGGCACGCGGCTCTGCTGCGCGATCGGCGCGGCCTCGAGCGAGCGGCTGGAGGCGACCTCGCCGATCAGGGCGACCACCTTGTCGCGCGCGATCAGCTTCTTCGCAACGGTGGCCGACTCGCCGGCCTTGGACTGATTGTCCTCGATCACCAGCTCGAAACGCCGGCCGAGCAGGCCGCCCGCCGCATTTAGCTCCTCGACCGCGAGCTCGACGCCCTTGCGCGTGGCCTGGCCGAAGGCTGCCTCCTTGCCGGTGAGCGAGGCGAACAGTCCGACCCGGATCGAGGCGGGCTCACCCGCAGCGGCGGCCGAGGCGGTGAAGAGGAGTGCGAGGGCGGCGAGGGCGGGGTGGACAGATCGCATGGGGCGGGAGGTAACGGCGGGTTCGGGCGCATTTCAACCCCGCAGTCTGCGAGAGGCGGGGCTTTAGGCTTTCCGCGGTGGGCGCCGCGCCTACAACTCGGCGCGTGAACACGTTCGATCGCCACCTGCTCCGCGAGTGGCTCCAGATCCTCGGCCTGGTGCTGCTGGCCACCGGCGGGCTGCTGGTCGTCCAGGTGCTGTTCAGTGATCTGCGCGATCTCAACCAAGTGGGCGCGGGGCCGGCGGAGCTGGCCCGGTACGTGGCGGTGCGGCTGCCGAGCTTCTTCTCGGTGGTGCTGCCGCTGTCGTTGCTGGTCTCGCTGCTCTTCGTGCTCGGGAAGCTGCATCGCGCCAACGAGCTGACGGCGCTCCGGGCGGCCGGGATCGGATTCGCGCGGATGACCGCCCCCGTGTGGCTGGTCGGGCTCGCCTGCTGCGGGTTGTCCTGGTGGCTCAATACGACCGTCGTGCCGTGGTCGGTCGAGGAGTCGCGCGCGCTCCGCGAGGAACTGGAGTTCCGCCACCAGACGGCGCGGGCGCTGCCGGCGGACCGGGTGGGGGCGGTGTTCAGTGTGGCCTTCGACCATCCGGAGGCCCGCCGCGTCTGGTTCCTGAACCGCTACAGCAAGGCGCGGGAGCGCGGCTACGGCGTCTCGGTGTCGGAGCTCGACCCCGACCGCCGCGAGCGGCGCCGGCTCGTCGCGGCGGAGGCGTGGCGCGACCCGCAGTCCGGCGGTTGGGTCTTCCGCGACGGGCGCGAGCTGGTGTTCGCCCCGGATACCGGAGAACTGATGGCGGCCACGCCTTTCCGCGAGCGTCGGGAGCCCGGCTACGACGAAGATCCGGAACTGATGCTCCTGATCGACCGCAAGGCCTCGCGCCTCTCATTCCACGAGCTTGGGCAACTTGTCGACCATCTGGCCCGGGAGGGCAGCCCCAAGCTTCCCGCCTACGCCGTCCGCTACTACGGGCTGCTGGCAGACGTGGTGGGCCCGCTCATCGTCATCGCGATCGCCATCCCCTTCGCGGTGTCCGGGGTCCGGGTGAATCCCGCGGTGGGCGTTTCTAAATCCATCGGGCTCTTTTTTCTCTACTACGTGCTGACTACGGCCGCCACGACGCTGGCGACCAGGGGGGCAGTCGCGCCGGTGATTGCGGCGTGGCTGCCCAACGCCGGGATGACGGCGATTGCCGGCTGGCTGTTCCTGCGGCTGCGCTGATCCCGGGCCGGTGGCGCGCCCGCCTCAAAAACGCTGGAGCAGGAGATCGGGGAGGAGGCCGAGCACCAGCAGCAGCGCGACCGTCGCGAGGAGGCTCAGCGCGGCCCCCGCGGGGACGCGGATCGCCGGAGCGCCGGGCGTGGGCCCGCGGACCAGCGCCTCCTTCAGCACGACCAGATAGTAGTACAGGGCGACGGCGCTCAGCGCGATCGCGAGCAGCGCGATGCCGCCCGTCAGGGAAGTTGGGCCGCCCGCCTTCAGGGCCTCGGCGAAGAGCAGGAATTTCCCGAGGAATCCGGCGAGGGGCGGGATGCCGGCGAGGGACAACAGGCAGGCGGCGAGCGCCCCGGCCAGCAGCGGCGAGCGACCGTGCAGTCCCGCGAGGTCGGCGGGCGTCTGCGCCCCGCCCTCGCCGTCGAGCACCGCGAGCACGATGAACGCGCCGACCGTGGCGAGCCCGTAGGTCACCGCGTAGTAGACCGCGGGGCCGGGCCCCGCCCGCGCGCTGACCAGCACGCCGAGGAGCAGCACGCCGGCATGGGCGACCGCGGAGTAGGCGAGCAGCCGGCGGACGTTGCCTTGGCCGAGCGCGGCGATGTTGCCCACGAGCAGCGACAGCACGGCCAGCATGGCCACGGCGCCGGTCCAAGGCGCCGGCTCGCCGTCCGCCCCTGAACCGGAAAGGCCGGACCCGAGCAGACGCAGGAAGAAGGCGAGCCCGGCCAGCTTGGCCGCGGAGGCGATCAGGGCCGCCGCGGGGGCGGGAGCGCCCTGGTAGACGTCGGGCGCCCAGAGGTGGAAGGGGGCAGCCGCGGCCTTGAACCCGAAGCCGACGAGCACCATCACGACCGCGACCAGCAGCAGCGGGGAGGCGGGCTGCGCGGCAAGCCCGCGGGAGATGCCCGGCAGGTCGAGGGCGCCAGTGAGCCCGTACAGGAGGCTGAAACCGAAGAGCAGGAAGGCGGCGGCCACGGCGCCGAACAGGAAGTACTTGAGGGCCGCTTCCGCGGATTCGGGCCGCGCCTTGTCGAAGCCGGCGAGCAGGTAGAGGGCGATGCTCGCCAATTCGAGCGCGACGAACCCGAGCAGCAGCGACGTGGTCCCGGCCATCAGCGTGAAGCCGGCGGTTGCGAACAGCAGTAGCGCGACGTACTCCGCCGCGTGTGGTAGGCGCAGGGTCCCGGGAGTGGCGGCCAGCGCGAGGAGGGCGAGGCCGAGCACGCCGGCGCGGGTGATCCTTGCGAGGGGGTCCAGCAGCATCGTCCCGGCCGCGAGAGGCCCCGCGGGTGCGGCGGCGAAGCTCGCGGCCAGGGCCGCGGCGAGCGCGAGGAGGCCGAGCAGCGCGGCGTTCTGCGCGCGGCGTTCGGGGGGTCGACCGCGGCCGGCCGCGAGGTCAAGCCCGAGGACGAGCAGGGCCCCCGTCACGAGGCAGGCCTCGGGCCGGAAGGCGTGCAGGAGCTCGGAATGGTCGATCGTCACGGCGTGTTGCCCCGCAGGATCGGTTGCAGGGCGGGCGACTGCAGGGCCGGCAGGATCCACCCGAGCAGCGCATCCGGCTTGAGGCCGGCATACACCGTCGCCGCCAGCAGGAGTGCGGCCCCCGCCCTTTCCGGCCAGGTGATCGGCTCGGGATCAGGCACCGGCGGAGCCTCGGCGGCCGTGGCCTGCTCGGACGGCCCGAAGAAGGCGACTTGGAGCACGCGCAGTGTGAAGGCGGCCGCGACCACGATGCCCGCCGCGGCGCCAAGTGCCCACAGCGGCGCCGTCCGCCAAGTGCCGATCAGGATCGAGAGCTCCGCCGGGAAGCCGCTGAAGCCCGGCATGCCCATCGAGGCGAGCGCGGCGAGCACGAACACGAGGGCCGGGAACGGCAGGTGGCGGTGCAGGCCCAGCGCCTGCAGTCGGTCGAGCCGGCGGGTGTGGACGCGATCGTACACCATCCGCCCCACGACCGCGAAGAGCAGGCCGGCGATCACCCCGTGAGAGAACATCTGGAGCACCGCGCCCGCCAGCGCCTGCGGGGTCGCCGCCGCGAGCCCCAGCAGCACGAAACCCATATGGCTGACGCTCGAGTAACCGATGACGAACTTGAAGTCCTCCTGCACGAGCGCGACGAAGCCGCCGTAAAGGATGCCCGCGAGCGCGAGCCCGCCGAGCACGGGCTGCCACGCGGCGAAACCGGCCGGGCAGAGCGGGAGCGCGAGGCGCAGGCAGCCGTACGCCCCCAGCTTCATCACTACCCCCGCGAGCAGCATCGAGACGCCGGTCGGGGCCGCCACGTGGCCGGTCGGCGCCCAAGTGTGGAACGGGAAGAGGCCCGCCAGCACCCCGAACCCCACGAACAGGAGACCGAAGAGCGGCACCTGCTGCGCGGCGGGCAGGGCGGACGCGGCGCGGGCCAGTTCCGCGAAACCGAAGCCCCGTCCGCCACCCGCGGCGTGGGCCCAGAGCAGCCCGGCGAGCACGAGCGCGCTGCCCGCGAACGAGTACAGGACGAGCTTCATCGCCGCGTACTCGCGGTTCGTCGAACCCCAGCCCGCGATCAGGAAGTACTTCGGCACGATCGCGATCTCGTAGAAGACGAAGAGCAGGAACGCGTCGGCGCTGAGGAACACGCCGTAGACCCCACCGATCAGCAGGAAGTACAGGGCGAAGAATTCCGCCACCCGCTCGCGCACGTTCCAGGAGAAGAGGACGCCCGCCGTCGCCGCGAGGCCCGTGAGCAGCACGAGCACGATGCTGATCCCGTCCGCGGCCAGATGATAGCGGATGCCGATGCCCGCCACCCAGGGCGTGTCGACCAGCGTCTGCAGCCCCGGCTGCGCCGTGAAGCCCAAGGCGCCCGCGGCCCCTGCCGCCGCCCCGGTCAGCGCCGTCGCCAGCGCCAGTCCCCGCGCCGCGCCGGGTGACGCGCGCCCCAGCGCCAGCAGCAGCGCCGCGCCGGCGAAGGAAACGTAGATGGTCCAGGGGAGCGCGTTCATCGCGTCAGGTGCCCGGCCCACGCCGTAACGAGCGGGTTGGTGAGGGACGTCAGGAGCCCGGGCGCGACCCCGGGCAGCACCATCAGCCCAGTAAGCAGCGCCAGCGCGGTCTTCTCGGCCGCCGTGAGCGGGGCGAAGTCCGCCGCCGCCCCCTGCACCGGACCGTGGAACACGCGCCGCCACGCCGTGAGGAGGAATTGCGCGGTGGCCAGCAGGCCGGGGAGCGCGAGCACTGCTGCCGCGGGGTGCAAGCCGAAGAGCCCGCGGAAGACGAGGAACTCGCCGACGAAGCCGCTCAGCCCGGGCAGGCCCAGCGAGGCGAAGAACGCGACCCCCGCGAATGCGGCGAAGGCCGGCGCGGTCGCCCGCAGCCCGCCGAAGTCGCCGAGCCCGCTCCGGCCGCCCGCGCGCGCCTCGAGGATGCCCGCGCACAGGAAAAGCGCCGCGGCGGTGACGCCGTGGTTGAAGAGCTGGAGCACCAGCCCCGCGAGCGCCGCCGTGGCCGCCTCCGCGGCCGGCCGTTCCCCGCCCGCGGCCGCGGCGACGGCGAACAGCGCGGCGAGGCAGTAGCCGAGGTGGTTGATCGAGGAGTAGGCCAGCATGCGCCGGAGGTCCTCCTGCCGCAGCGCCGCCCAGGCGCCCAGCACGATCCCGGCGACCGCCAGCGCGAGCAGCGCTGGCGCCGCCGCTTGCAGTTGCGCGGGGAATAGCGGCCAGAGCAGGCGGAGGAAGCCGTACATTCCCATCTTCGAGAGCACGCCCGTGAGCAGCATCACCGTCCCGGTCGGTGCGGCGGCGTAAGCCGGCGGGAGCCAGGTGTGAAAGGGCCAGAGCGGCACCTTCACCGCCAGTCCCAGCAGGACGCCCGCGAACACCACCCGCACCCCCCAGGGCCCGAGTTGCGCGGCCAGCGCCCCGTCCCGGCCCAGTTGCGCCAACTGCGCGAAGTCAAAGGTGCCCGTCACCGCGAACAGCGCGGCGAAACCGGCGAGCAGAAACGCGCTGCCCCCGATGGTATAGACGACGAACTGGTAGGCCGCGCGCGTCGCCCCGGGGCCGCCCCACAGCCGGATCAGGAAGTACGCCGGCACCAGGCTCAGCTCCCAGCACGTGAACCAGAGGACGAAATCCTGCGCGACGAAGACCCCGAGGGCCGCGCCTTGCAGGAAGAGCAGCAGCAGGTTCGGCACGCGCGTCGGTCCCGCCCGGCCCCAGCCGGCCAGTTGCGCCGCCGGCGCGACCGCGGCCGTGAGCAGCACCAGCACCAGGGAGAGCCCGTCCAGCCCGAGGTGGTAGTGGACCTTCAACGAGCGGATCCATGCGTGGCGCTCGACAAACTGCAGGCCGATCCGGGTCGGATCGAAGTCGGTGAGCAGCACGGCGCCGAGGGCTGCGGTCGAGAGGCTGAAGGCGAGCCCGAGCCAGCGGCTCGCGCGGTCCCCAAGTCCGGGCCGGAGGCCGAGCAGGACCGCGCCCGACCACGGGGCGAGCACCAGGAGGGAGAGCAGCGGCCAAGAGTTCATCGGACGCCCCCTAGCAGCACGGCGAGGGTAACCAGCACGAAGCCGGCCGCCAGCATCCACACGTACCCGTGCGCGTCGCCCGTCTGCGTCCGCGAGTAGGCCCGTCCGCCCGCGCGCAGGCCGTCGCCCGCGGCGTTGAAACCGCTGTTCAGCACGTCCTCGTCGGTTTCCCGCGAGACGAGGCCGGTGTACGCGCCGAGCTGGGCGAGCAGCCGGATGCACCCGTCCCAGACGGAGCGGTCGAGCGCGGTGGTGGCGGCGGCGAGGGCCGTGCAGAGGCGGCCGAACGTCGCCGCGTAGAGCTCATCGCAGCCGAGCCGCGCCGCGAGGGCCCGATGCAGTCGGGGGACAATCCGCGCCAGGGGATCCGCGGCCTCGGGCGAGGTCCGCGGCAAACGGCCGTACCGCGACCACCCCGCGAGGATGCCCGCGGCAACTAGGGCGATCGAGACGGCCATCAGTCCCGCGCCGCCTGGTTCCGGCTGGAAGGCCGGATCCAGCGTGCTTTGGAGCCAGGGCCACCAGGGAGTGCCGAGGAAACCGAGACCGATCGAGGCGGCGGCCAGCAACACCAGCGGGATGGTCATCACCGCCGGGCTCTCGTGTGCCGTCTCCGCCCCGTGACCGCGCGGCGCTCCGGCAAAGACCTCCGCGAGCAGGCGGGTCATATAGAAGGCCGTGAGCGCGACCGCCGCGAGGGCGACGTGGAAGGGGAGCGCCGAAACCGACCAGCCGTGCGCCGCGTGCAGGATCGCCTCCTTGCTCCAGAAGCCCGAGAAGAGGAACGGCACCCCCGCGAGGGCCATCATCCCGATGGTGAACGTCGCGCACGTCACCGGCAGGCGCCGGCGCAACCCGCCGAGCCGCCGGATGTCCTGCTCGTGGTGGGTCGCGTGGATCACCGAGCCCGCGCTGAGGAACAGCAGCGCCTGGAAGCAGGCGTGCGTCAGCAGGTGGAAGATCGCCGCCGTCCACGCCCCCGTCCCCGCGGCCAGCATCATATAGCCGAGCTGGGAGACGGTGGAGAACGCCAGCACCCGCTTGATGTCGTCCTGCGCCACCGCGACCGCCGCGCCGAAGAGGGCCGTGATCGCGCCCACCGTGGCGACCACGGTCAGGGCGTGGACGGGGACCGAGGCGAGGGCGAGGTCGGCGGCGAGCAGCGGATACACCCGGGCGACCAGGAAGACGCCGGCGGCGACCATCGGCGCCGCGTGGATGAGGGCGGACACGGGGGTGGGGCCCTCCATCGCGTCGGGCAGCCAGACGTGCAGCGGCACCTGCCCCGACTTCCCGGCGGCGCCGCAGAAGAGCAGCAGGCCGATGGCGGTGGAAACCGCGAGGCCCCCGACGGTGCTGGCCCCGGCGAGCGCGCCGAGGGCCTCCGTCTCGAGCACGCCGCGGCCGCCGTCGAAAAGGAGCAAAGTACCGGTGGCGTCCTGGAGCCAGACGAGTCCGAGGAGCAGGCCGAGGTCGCCGATGCGGGTCGTGATGAAGGCCTTGCGGGCGGCCCGGGCGGCGGCGGGCCGTTGAAACCAGAAGCCGATCAGCAGGTACGAGGCTAGGCCCACCAGTTCCCAGCAGAGGAAAAGCAGGAGCAGGCTGTTGGCGAGGAGCAGCCCGAGCATCGCGCCGGCGAAGAGGCTCAGGAAACAGAAGAACTGCTTCGCGCGGGGGTCGTCCCGGAGGTAGCCGAGGCTGAAGGTGAAGATAAGCAGACCGACCGTGGCGACCATCACCGCGAGCAGCGTGCCGAGGGGATCGAGGAGCCAGCCGAGGCGGATCGCGCCGTGGCCCAGGTCGAACCAGGTGAACGTGTGGATGAGGCGCGCGGCGGGATCGGCGAGCGCCCCGGCCAGGGCGAGAAGCGCCAGAATGAGCGAGCCCGCGAGCGCGGCGAGGGCGAGACCGGCGCCTAGCCCGGGCCGGCGGGCCGGCACCGCCGCGATCACGGCCGCCGCGACCGCGGGCAACGCGGGGATCAGCCAGGTGAGCTGGACGGGGAGGTGCATCGGTCAGCCGCGGAGGCGGCGCGCCTCGCCGAGGCGCACGTTGCGCTGGTGCCGGTGCAGCGCGATGACCAGCGCCAACCCGACCGCGGCCTCGGCGGCGGCGACGGCCAGCGCGAACACGACGAACACCACGCCGTGGCCCTCGGCCGGGGCGGGACCGTAGCGCCAGAAGGCGATGAAGTTCAGGTTGGCCGCGTTGAGCATCAGCTCCACGCCGAGCAGCACCAGAATCGCATTCGAGCGGACCAGCACCGCGATCAGCCCGAGGCTGAACAACGCTGAGGAGAACAGCAGGCAGGCCTGCAGCGGGCTCACGACGCGTCCTCCTTGCCCCGGGCAGCCGCGAGCACCACGGCGCCCAGCAGCGCGACGGTCAGGAGGGCAGCCGTGGCCAGCAGGGCCCCGGCGTGCGGGCCGAGCAGCTTCAGGCCGAGTTCACGCACGCCGAACGCCGGCGCGGCGCCGGTCCCGGCCGGGAGCGGTGACGAGAGCACGGCGCCCGCGAGCAGCCCCAGCACCGCGCCGCCCGCGAGAAAACCCGGCACTGCGCGGCCGGAGGGTTCCCGGGTGGCCGGGCCCGTCGGCGGCCGGGTCAGCAGCACCGCGAACAGCACCACCATCGAGATCGCGCCGACGTAGATCAGCACCTGCGCGAACGCCACGAACTCCGCGCCCGCCCAGAGGTAGAACGCCGCGATGCCCACCCAGCTGGCGATGAGCAGCAGGGCGCTGTGGATCAGGTCGCGGAGGGCGAGCGCGATGGCGGCGGCGGCGAGCGTCAGCAGCGCGATGGCGGCGAGGGCGGTCATCGGTTCAGGCGAAGCGGTAGGTCCGGGGGCGGAGGCCGGCGGTCAGCCCGCGCCCGAGCAGGACAAAGGGGCCGGCCACGAGCGCGGCCGCGCCGAGCCAGCGCAGGGGCTGCAGGGCGGGGCTCCAGCCGGCGGTGAGGGCCCAGAGGGCGGCGGTGCCGAGGTTGAGCAGCGCGAGGGGCACCAAGAACTTCCAGGCCAGCCGCGTCAGCTGGTCGATGCGCAGGCGCGGGAAGGTGGCGCGGATCCAGATGAACACGAACAGCAGCGCCAGCAGCTTCAGGCCGAACCACGCGTAGGAGGGGACGAAATCGAGGAACGGCAGGGGCGCCCGCCAGCCGCCCAGGAACAAGGTCACGCCGAGGCCCGCGAGCGCCGTCATCCCAAGGTACTCCGCCATGAAGAACAGCGCGTACTTGAATCCCGAGTATTCCGTCAGGTGACCGGCGATCAGCTCGCTCTCCGCCTCGGGCAGGTCGAATGGCGAGCGGTTCGACTCCGCAAGGGCGGCGGTCAGGAAGATGAGGAATGAGGCGAGGCCCCAAGGGGTGAGAATGAACCAACGGGGCACGAAGCCGAGGTCCCAGCCGGCCTGGGCCGCCACGATGCCGGTAGTCGAGAGCGAGCCGGCCAGCAGCACGACGGGCACGACCGCCAGCAGCAGCGGGAGCTCGTAACTGATGAGCTGCGCCAGCGCGCGCATCGCGGCGAGGAGCGAGTACTTGTTGCGGCTGGCCCATCCCGCCATGAAGAGCGCGAGCTCGGTCGCGGCCCCCGCGGCGAAGAAATAGAGCACGCCCGCTTCCAGCTCCACCGGCACCAGCAGGCGGCCGTAGGGGATCACCGCGAAGGTCAGCAGCGAGAGTGCGAGCAGCACCACCGGGGCGAGGAAGTGCAGGACCGGGTCGGCGCCCCGCGGGACGATGTCCTCCTTGGTCAGCATCTTGATGCCATCGGCGAGCGGCTGGCCCAGGCCGCCGAGACGGAAGCGGGTCAGCGGGAGGCCCGCGCGGTTGGGACCGGGGCGGTTCTGGACGCGGGCCAGGACCTTGCGTTCCGTGAGCGTGAGGAGGGCGAAGAGCGAGCTGAAGACGAAGATGATCGCGAGGATCGCGAGCAGGCTGTTGGCCCACCAGCGCCACGGCTCCGGTAAAGCGCCCGTCAGAGCGTCACGCGCGAGGAGGGGCAGACGTTCGAGCAGCCCCGCGGCGAGGGGATCGGCGGCGGGCGGGTTCACGGGGCGGGTGCCGCGGGCGGCGGGGGAGCCGTAGCTGCGGGTGCGGGGGCCGTTGCGGCCGGCGTGGGCGCGGGGGCCTTGGCGGCCCTCGCAGCGGCCTGGCGGGCCTTCTGCTCCGCGAGGGCGGCGTCGACGGCCGTGGCCTCGGTCGGGTGCAGCTGGTGGTAGTAGGCGTTGGAGCGGGCGAGGTCCTCCTTATGACGTAGGAGGCCGGTGAAGCGATCGGCGGTCGAGATCTCGAACTCTTGGTCCATCTTGATCGCGTCGAACGGGCAGACCTCCACGCAGATCTGGCAGCTCATACAGACGGACAGGTCGATGTCGAAAACGTGGGGACGCTTCTGCGCCTTTCCCTTCTCATCGCGCTCCATCACGATGTAGATGCACTGCGGCGGGCACTCCTTCTCGCAGATCTGGCAGGCCACGCACCGCAGCGTCCCGAGCGGGTCCGCGGGGTCCTCCCCGACGAGAAAGGGGAAGTTGCGGTAGTTCTCCGGCAGGCGGGTGCGTTCCTCCGGGTACTGCGTGGTGACCATCCGCGCCGGGTCGTGGAAGCTCCCGACAAGGTTCCGGGCGGTGACCTTCAGGCCTTGGAGGAGTCCGGTTCCGAGCATGGCGGGGGGCTCAGCGGTCGACCTCGCCGAGCACGATGTCGATGCTCCCGAGGATGATGACGGCGTCGGCGACGGTGTGACCGAGGCAGAGGTCCTCGAGCACGGTGAGGTTGATGAGCGAGGGCGGGCGCACGCGGTAGCGGTAGGGGTTGGGCCCGCCGTCGCTGACAAGGTAGAAGCCGATCTCCCCCTTCGGACCCTCGATGCGCCCGTAGGCCTCGCCGGGT
>SYDD01000378.1 GCA_005786775.1 Opitutaceae bacterium | reverse complement strand
CGCACCTCGCGGGCGGCGGACAGGTTCTCCGCGAACTGGCCGCTCACGCCGCCGAGCTGCGCCTGCACCTGCGCCGCGCGGCGGATCACCTTCTTGCCCACGTAACGCACCGGGAAGACGGTCAACGGCACGGCCGCTAGGCAGACCAGCGCCAGCCATACGCCTTCCGAGGTGACCGCGAGGTACGCCACCGCAGCGAGGGCGCTGAGGAGCGTCGCCGGCTGTTTGATGCCGTCGTTCGCCAGGAGGGTGAGGCTGTACTGGAGCTGCTGGGTGTCGGCTAGGCCTCGTGACATCAGGTCACCGGTGCGCTTACCTTGTACGAACGACAGCGGGAGCGCCTGCAATTGGCGGAAATAGTCGAGCCGCAGGGCCTCCAGCACCCGGACGCCCGCGAGTTGGGTGAAGTAGCTGTTCAGGTAGCCGCTCAGGGCGCGGAGGGCGAAGATGGCCGGGATGTAGGCCGCGACCAGCGCGACCTGGAGGAACGGCAGCACCTCGGGGCCCGGCTGGAAGATGCGGGGGAAGACGTGCTTCACCAGCAGGGGCAGGCCCGCGCCGCTAGCGGCCCCGTACAGCAGTCCGCAGCCGATGGCGGCGGCGATCGGGCCACGGACGGCGGCGAGGTAGGGGAAATAGGGGCGGAAACGATTCACGCGGCGAGGGGAGGCGGCACTCGCCGCGGCCGGGCGGGGTCAGTCCTTGGAGGAACGCACATCGAGGGCGTCACGAAGGCCGTCGCCGAGAAAGTTGAGGGAGAAGAGGGTGAGCGAGAACAGGGCAGCGGGAAACACCAGCAACCAGGAGAATTCCTCCATCTTCTCGGCGCCATCCTTGATCAGCACGCCCCAGGAACTCATCGGGGGCTGGACGCCGAGGCCGAGGAAGCTGAGGAACGCCTCCAGCAGCATCACGGCCGGAATGGTCAACGTCGTGTAGACGATGATCGGCCCGAGGATATTCGGGAGAATGTGGCGGAAAATAATCCGGCGCTTGCCGAAGCCCAGCGCGCGCGCCGCCTCGATGAACTCCATCCGCTTCACTGCCATCACTTGGCTGCGCACGATTCGCGCCATCGTCAGCCATTCGACGGCCCCGATCGCGACGAAGAGGAGAATGATGTTCTTCCCGAAGAACACCATCAACAGGATGACAAAGATCGGAAAGGGCAGGGAATACATGATGTCGACGATCCGCATTAGCACCGCGTCGAGCTTGCCCCCGAAGAAACCGGCCACCGCCCCATAGACCACGCCGATAGTCAGGGCGACAAAGGTGGCCGCGAGGCCGACCCCAAGGGAGATGCGGCCGCCGTACAGCAGTCGGACCAATAGGTCGCGGCCGAGGGTGTCGGTACCCAGCCAATGGGTCGGGCTGGGGGCCGAGGCGCCCAGCTCCAGCTTCTGTTCCTCGTACCCGTACGGGAGCAACCAGGGTCCGACCAGGCAGAGGACGGTCACCACGGCGAGGCAGACGAGGCCGAAGACGGCCAGCTTGTTCTTCCGCAGGCGGAGCCAGGCATCTTGGCCGAGCGAGGAGCCCTGCTCGAGGGCCTCGGGCGCCGGCGGCGTGGCGGTGGCGGGCGCGCTCATCCTTCCAGCCTCACTTTCGGGTTCATCCAAGCTTGGACGATATCGACCACGAGGTTCAGGGCCATGATCAGCACCGCGTAGAGGATGACTGTGCCCAGCACGAGGGTGTAGTCGCGGTTGAACGCGCTGTTCACGAACTCTCGCCCGATGCCTGGGATCTGGAAAATCGTTTCGATCACGAACGAACCGGTCAAAATGCCCGCCACCGCCGGCCCCAGAAAGGAGACGACCGGGAGCAGTCCGCCGCGCAGGGCGTGGTGGGTGATGATCCGCAGCTCCGAGGCCCCTTTGGCTCGGGCGGTGCGGATAAAGTCCTGCCCGAGAATCTCCAGCATACCCCCGCGGGTTAGGCGCGACACCGGCGCCGCGTACGCGAAGCCCAGCACGATGGCGGGCAAGACGCGGTCGGCCGGGCCATACCAGCCTGAGGCGTTGAACCAGCCCAGATGAATGGCCAAACCCAGCACCAGCAGGGGTCCGACGACAAAGGTGGGAATAGAGATGCCCATCATCCCGAAGGTCGACGCGACGTAGTCGATCCAGGTGTTGCGGTACACCGCCGCCAAGGTGCCTAGGCTGATGCCGATCACGAGGGCGAAGCCCAAGGCAAGGGCCCCGAGCTCGGCCGAGACGGGCAACTTGTCCCCGATGATCTCGTTGACCGTCCGGTTTGGGTACTTAAAAGACGGTCCGAGGTCGCCGCGGCCGAGGCTCCCGAGGTAGTCGAGGTATTGCCGCCAGAGGGGGCGATCGAGGCCGTAGTGGGCCTCGAGGTTGCGCAGGATCTCGGGCGTGACCGCCTTCTCCGCCGTGAACGGGCCGCCCGGCACGAACCGGATCATAAAGAACGTCGCCGTGATCACGAGGAACAGCGCCAAGAGCGACTGCAGCAGGCGCGACGTGATGAAGCGGAGCATCGGGAAGGGGAGCGAAGCGGCAAAGGTGCCCGGGGGGAAGCCCGCAATGGGACCCCGGGCGCAGCTCAGCGGGCCGCGTCGCGCAGCCAGACGTACTTGTAAGGGTGGTTGTCGAGGAGCGTCGGGTAGACGCCCTGCACGCGCGGGTTCATGGCGACGATGCGGGTGTAGTGGTAGATCGGGATCACGGGCAGCTCCTCGACGAGGAGGGCGTCCATCTTCTGGTAGACCGCGTAGCGCGCGGCGTCATCCGGCGCGGCGAGGGCCTCGGCGAAGAGGCGGTCGTAGTCCGCGTTCTTGAAGCCGGTGTCGTTGTTGAGGTTATCGGAGGTCCAGATCTCGAGGAAGGAGTGGGGGTCGACGTAGTCGGCGATCCAGCCGCCGCGCTGCAGGTCGAATTTCCGGGCGTCGGTGGTGTCGAGGTAGACCTTCCACTCCTCATTGCGCAGGCCGATGTCGATGCCCAGCTGGCGGCGCCACATCTGCTGGATGGCCTCGGCGACGAGCCGGTGGTTCTGGCTGGTGTTGTACAGCAGCTCGAGCTTCGGGAAGCCTTGGCCGCCGGGGAAGCCGGCCGCGGCGAGCAACTGCTTGGCCTCCTCGATCTTGCCCGCGAGCTTGGCGGTGGGGGTGTAGCCAGCCGTCCCGGGATAGCTCACGCTGAAGGCGGGGATCTGGCCGCCGCGGGTGACGTTCTTGACCAGGCTTTCGCGGTCCACGGCGAGGGCGAGGGCGCGGCGCACCCGCTTGTCGTTCAGGGGCGGACGCTCGACGTTGAAGCGGTAGAAGTAGAGCCCGAGGTAGGGGTCGATGCGGAGGGACTCCGGGAACTCCTTCCGGTACACGTCGATCTTGGCCACCGGAAGCTCATTGGTCATATCCAGCTGGCCGGTGCGGAACATTCGCTCCTCGCTGTCTTGGTTCTCGACCGCGAAGAAGTGGATCTCGTCGAGGCGGACGCGGGCGTGGTCCCAGAAGCGGGGATTGCGAGCGGCGATGAGCACCTGCTGGGGCTTCCAATCCTTGAGGACGAACGCGCCGTTGCCGACGAAGTTCTCCTTGCGGGTCCAGGCGGTTCCCTTGCGGGCGAGGCCGCCGAACTTCTCGATCACGTGAATCGGCACCGGGTACCACGAGTAGTGGGTGGCGATCATCTTCAGGAGGAAGGGCGTGCGCTGGTTCAGCGTGACCTGCAGGGTGCGGTCATCGACCGCCTTGAAGCCGACCTGGCTGAAGTCGGTAAGTTTGCCCTCGTTGTAGGCCTTCGCATTACGCACGTGGTGCAGCATCGAGGCGTACTCGGCGCCGAGGGCGGGCGTGAGCATCCGCTGGTAGGAGCGAACGAAGGTGGTCGCGGTGATCGGCACGCCATCGGACCACTGGGCGCCGGCGCGGAGGTGGAAGGTGTAGACGATGCCGTCGGGCGAGACCTCCCAGCGTTCGGCGATGCCGGGCTCGGGGCTGAGGTCCTTGGGGTTCTCGGAGAGGAGGCCCTCGAACAGGGCCATCAGGATCTTGTGTTCGGGGACGCCGGTGACGATGTGGGG
>SYDD01000377.1 GCA_005786775.1 Opitutaceae bacterium | reverse complement strand
GGCCAGCACCAGATGTGGGCGGCGCAGTTTTACCGCTTCAACGAGCCCCGCCGCTACCTCAGTTCGCTCGGCCTCGGTGCAATGGGCTTCGGCTACCCGGCAGCCATGGGCGCCAAGGTCGCCTGCCCCGACAAGCAGGTGATCGACATCGACGGCGACGGCTCGTTCGTGATGAACGTCCAGGAACTCGCCACCTGCAAGATCGAGGGCATCGCCGCCAAGGCGATGATCCTCAACAACCAGCACCTCGGGATGGTTGTCCAGTGGGAGGACCGCTTCTACGGCAGCGTCCGCGGTAATACCATTCTGGGCGACGAGTCGGATGTCGGCAGCCCCGACAACCCCGCCGGCCTCTACCCGGACTTCGTCAAGATTGCCGAGGGCTTCGGGGTCAAAGGCCGCCGCGTGATCAAGAAGAGCGAGCTCCGCGCGGCCATCCAGGAGATGCTCGACCACGACGGCCCGTACGTCCTCGACATCATCGTCCCTTACACCGAGCACGTACTCCCGATGATCCCCGCCGGCAAGACGGTGAAGGACATGCTACTCAAGTGACGGCGGCCCCCCAGCCCTCGACCGTGCGGCACGCGTTCGTCACCGGTGCCGCCGGCTTCATCGGCTCCACCCTTGTCGACCGTCTGCTGGCCGACGGAGTCCAGGTCACCGGCTGGGACAACTTTTCGACCGGTCAGCGCCGCTTCCTTGAGGGCGCCCTACGCCATCCGGCGTTCCGCCTCGTCGAGGGCGACAACCTCGACCTCCCCGCGCTCCGCGCCGCGATGGCCGGGGCTGACTTCGTCTTCCACCTCGCCGCTAACGCCGACATCAAGGACGGCTGGTCGCACCCGGAAAAGGACCTCCACCAGAACACTATCGCGACGTTCAACGTCCTCGAAGCGATGCGCGCCAACGGCGTCCGCCGCGTCGCTTTTTCCTCTACCGGCTCGGTCTACGGCGAGGCCCTCGTCACGCCCGACCGCCCCACCCCCGAAGACGATGCCTTTCCGGTCCAGACCTCGCTCTACGGTGCCTCCAAGGCGGCCGGCGAGGGGCTGATCGCCGCTTATGCCGAGGGTGGCCAACTCGACGAGGCCTACCTCTTTCGCTTCGTCTCTATTCTCGGCGAGCGGTACACGCACGGTCACGTCTTCGATTTTTACCAGCAGCTGCTCGCCCACCCCAGTCATCTGCGCGTGCTCGGTGACGGGTCCCAGCGTAAGAGCTACCTCTACGTGCAGGACTGCGTCGACGCCATGCTCCACGTCGCCCGCCTCGCCACGGCCCGGGGCGCCCGCCACCGTACCCAGATCTACAACCTCGGCACGCCGGAGTTTGTGCAGGTAAAGGACAGCATCCGGTTTATCTGTGCCGCGCTCGGCCTCACGCCGCGGCTCGATCTCACCGGCGGCGACCGCGGCTGGATCGGCGACAACCCGTTCATCTTCCTCGACACCCGCCGCATCCAGGCCACCGGGTGGAAACCGCGCCTCACGATCGAGCAGGGCGTGATCCGTACCCTGCGCTGGCTGGAAGCCAACCGTTGGGTCTACGAAAGCCGGCGCTGACCGGCGGCCCGCCCCCCGATGCGCGTCCTGATCACCGGTTCCAGCACCGGCATCGGCCGTGCCCTCGCCCTCCGGCTGCTCGACGCGGGGCACTCCATCTGGGGCCTGGCCCGCTCCGACCAGGCCGCGCTCGCCGCAGCCCGGCCCAGCTTCCGCGCCACCCGCGCCGACGTCGCCGACTGGCTCGCGGTGCGCGCCGCCGCGGAAGAGATCGCAGCCGCCTGGGGCGGACTCGATGCGCTCGTCACCTGCGCGGGCGTGCAGGGGGAGATCGGCCGCGCCCTTGCCGCCGATCCGGTGCGCTGGGGCGAGACCGTCCGCGCGAACCTCGACGGCACGTATTTCGCGCTGCGGGCCTGCGCGCCGCTGCTTGAGCGCGCGGACCGGCGCGCCAAGGTGGTCTGCTTCTCCGGCGGCGGCGCCACCAAGCCGCGGCCGAACTTCTCCGCCTACGGCGCGGCGAAGACCGCCGTCGTGCGGCTCGTCGAGACGATCGCCGTGGAGGAGCAGGGCCGGCCGCTCGACATCAACGCCCTCGCCCCCGGCGCGATCCACACCCGGTTGACGGAGGAGGTGCTCGCCCTCGGCCCCACCGTCGCGGGCGAGGCGGAATACGCCGCCGCGCAGCGCCAGCGCGCCGGCGATCCGGCCCCGCTCGCGCGCGCGTTGGACTGCGTCGAATGGCTCCTCTCGCCGCGCAGCGACGGGCTCAGCGGCCGGCTCATCGCCGCCCCGTGGGACCCCTGGACCACCCTGCGGCCCGCGGACCTCGCGGGCGGGGAGACCTACACCCTGCGCCGGGTGGTCCCGCCCGGCGCCTGAGCCGGGCCCGGCCGAGGACCGCGCGGTCCAGCAGGTCCCGTGCGGCCAGCCTCCCCGCCAGGAGAGCGGCGAAAACGCCCTGCGCCTCCGCCTCGGCGTACTCGGGCCACAGCACGGTTACGAGGAACTCGCGGGGCCCCGAGGCGCCGGCGGACCACGGCGGGGGATTCAATCGAGCAGCCGCAAACGGACGCGGTTCAGCCGCATTAGCTCACCCGCGGGCGGCGCGGCCGCGACCTCGGCGCGAAGCGTCACGGGGCCGGCCGGCAACATCAGCACGCCGGCCGCCGCGCGCCGGAACACGTTCGCGGTCGCGGTGGGCCAGGTGGTCAGTTCGACGCCGCTTCCGCCGGCCGTCAGCCGGAGGCGGCCGCCGGCGGCGGCCGGCGCGCACCCGTAGTCGACCTCGAGCTCGTATCGTCCCGCGCGGGCCACCAGCAGTCGCCATTCGACGTGCTGGCCCGGTCGCGACCAGCCCTCGATCGTGTCCCAGTCGTAGGCCTCGAAGACGTAGCGCACCTGCTCGTCGCCGAGCCGCGCCCAGCTCGGCTGCAGTTCGACCGGGTTCGCCTCCACGTGGCCGACGGGGATCGGGACGGGCGCAAACGTCACGCCGCGGGTCACCTCGCCGTACCAGCGCAGGAATTCGGCCCGGAGGGCCCGCACCCGCTCGGGCTGGGCGGCGGCGAGGTTCGTCCGCTCGCCGGGATCTTGCTCGAGGTCGAAGAGTTGCCAGCCCTCCGCCTGCTTCTTCCCGGCGGTGCCGGACGGGCCCACCAACTTGTAGCGTTGATCGCTGATCGCCCAGTTCGTGTCGGGCGAGGGGACGAGGCGGTTCCAAGAGTGGTAGACGAAGGGCTGGTGCCGGTCGCCACCGCCGGCCCGCAGGAGCGAAAGGAGGCTGCGGCCGTCAATCGGGCGGTCGGCGGGGGGCGCGACCCCGGCCAGCTCGCACAGCGTCGGCAGAAGGTCCACGTGGGAGGCCTGCCCGCGCACGACCCCGCCGGCGGGGAAGCGGCCCGGCCACCGCACGAGCAGGGGCGAGCGCACGCCGCCCTCGTACACCTGCGCCTTGAAGCCGCGGAAGCCACCGGTCCAGTGCCGGCTGACCCCGCCGTTGTCGCTCTGGAACAGCACCACCGTGTCCCCGGCGAGACCGGTCCGCGCCAGATGTTCGAGCAGCCGGCCGACATTCGCGTCGACGCGCTCGATCATCGCATAGAGGCGCGCCTGCGGCAGCTCGAGGCCGCGGCGCAGGTACTTGGCGATCTGCGCGTCGCCCTTCGGCTGGTGCGCGTGCGAGGTGTCGAGCTGGTAGGGCGAGTGCGGCGCGCTGTAGGCGACGAGGCTGAAGAAGGGGGCCGCCGGGCTCCGCCGCCGCGTGTCGTCGATGAACTCGATCGCCGCATCGGTCACGAGCTCGGTGACGTAGCCGCGCGTGGTGACCGGCCGGCCGTTGTGGACGAACTGGTCGGCGTACTCGTAGCGCTCGATGTGGCCCTGGTAATGGCCGAGGAACTCGTCGAAGCCGCGCTGGTGGGGCTGGTAGCCGGGGTAGCGGCCGAGGTGCCACTTGCCGAACAGGCCGGTGCGGTAACCGGCCTGCCGCAGCAGCTGCGCGACCGTCACCTCGCCCAGCGCGAGCGAATCGCCGCCGTAGCGCGTGTTGTAGAGCCCGGTGCGGAAGGCGTAGCGGCCCGTCATCAGCCCGGCGCGCGTGGGCGAGCACACGGGCGCCACGTAATAACGGGCGAAGCTCACGCCTTCCCGCGCGAGGGCGTCGAGGTGCGGGGTGTCGAGGTGGGGGTTGCCCGCGGAGCCCAGATCCCACGGGCCCTGATCGTCGGTGACGATCAGCAGGACGTTGGGCCGGGGCGCCGCGGGGGTGAAGGCGGCCCGGGCGGCCGGGGCCAGCAGCGCGGTGAGCAGGCCGAGCGCCGCGCGGAGGGGAAGTCGTGGGGGGAGCAGGGCGGTCATGGGTTCCCTTCAGTCCAGAAGCCCCGGAACACCCGGAGCGGGTCAGCGCTGCCGGGCTCGGTGCCCGCCGGGGCGGAGCGCCAGAGCCAGAAATCGCGGAACAGGGCGGCCGGGTCGGGCGCGGGGCGGGCACGCCAGTAGGCTCGATCGTGGGCCAGGATCCGCTCCCGGGCCGCCCGCCACTCGGGCTCCACCCGCGCGAACCAGGCGGCGTGCAGCGCCGCGAGCTCCGCCACCAGTTCCGGATGCCGGGCGGCCAGGTCGCGCTGTTCCGCGGGGTCTGCCTCGAGGTCGTGGAGCCGCGGCGGCCGCGGGGGCGCGGGGATGGGCGCATCGAGCTGGCGGTCGAGCGGCATCTCCCAATGCGGATGCACCAGCCCGCGGAGGTAGGAGGGGTTGTCGCGCGCGCCGTCCTTGCGCAGCGCGGCCTCGTCGCCGGGCCAGACCAGCTTCCACCGGCCCCGGCGGAGGGCGGCGTTTTCCCCTGCCGCGGGGGCGTAGCGGTTGCGTTGGAAGAAGAGCGCGCGCTCGGCGAGGGCCGGCACCGGGGCGCCACGCAGGAGCGGGGTGAGGTCCGCGCCGTCGAACGGGGGCGCCTCCGCCCACGGCCGTGATCCCGCCGCCGCCAGCAGCGTCGGGAGCCAGTCGCAACCGTGCACCGGGGTCGCGACGACCCGGCCGCCGGGAAAGCCCGCGGGCCACGCCACGATCGCCGGCACCCGGAGGCCTCCCTCCTGCACGGACTCCTTCTCGCCGGAGAACGGTCCGTTGAAGCGCCGCTGCGGGCCGTGCGTCGGGTCGCGCCGCAGCACCGGGCCGTTGTCGCTGGTGAAGACGATGATCGTGTTCCCCCAGCGGCCCTCGGCGCGCAGGGTCTCGAAGAGACGGCCGAGGCCGGCGTCCATCGCCTCGATCATCGCGTAGGTGAGCGCGACGGCCTCGGAAGCGCCGGGACCGAGGCGGGCCCGGTACTTGGCAACAAGCGGTTCCGGCGCCTGCAGCGGGCTGTGCGGGGCCGGATGGGCCAGGAACAGCGCGAGCGGGCGGCCCCGCTGCTCGCGGACAAAGCGGCTCGCCTCGTCGCTGAGCACGTCGGACAGGTAGCGTCCGTCGTGGGGGAAGGCCGCGTCGTCGTGCAGCAGGTTCCAGCGCCAGTAGTCCTGGCCGCCGTTCGCGTAGCCGACGAAGCGGTCGAAGCCGCGGCGGGGCGGGAGAAGGTCGCGGCAGTACGCGCCGTTGTGCCACTTCCCGATCAGGGC
>SYDD01000376.1 GCA_005786775.1 Opitutaceae bacterium | reverse complement strand
TATGGCACGAGCGCCCCGCGGCGGACCGTACGGTTTTCCGTTCTTGGATCCCCGCGGAGCGCGTTCGTTGAGCGCCTTGCGGCGGTGGCGGAGGGAGGTTCGGGCGCGAACGGAGAGTCGCGGGCAATGTTTTCCGACCGCGGCTTGCCGGCCCGCCTTGACAGCTGGGGCTGCGCGTCGCTACAGCCGTCGTTCGGAATGGATGTCGCCCTCGAGCAGCCCGTGCTGGTGTTGAATCGCCTCTGGCAGGCGATCAACATCGTCGCCGCTCGGCGCGCTTTCGGTTTGCTGGCTCGTGGTCAGGCGCAGGTGGTGCTACAGCAGGAGGACGATTACCGCACCTTTTCGATGCTGGATTGGATCGACTTCTCCGCGTCGAACCCCCCGATTCTTCCGCAGGAGGCGGTGCGCACCCCGCACCGAATGATCCTGCTACCGAAGGTTATTCTGCTGACCGTCTTCGACCAGCGGCCCTGCAAGGAATTGAAGCTGACGCGGAGCAACGTCTTTGAACGGGACAAGGATACGTGCCAGTACTGTTCGCGCATCTTGCCCCGGGAACTGCTCAATTTGGACCATGTGATCCCCCGCGACCAAGGGGGGCGGACAACGTGGGAAAACATCGTTTGCTCCTGCATCAAGTGCAACACGCGCAAGGCCAACCGGCTGCCGCACGAGGCGGGGATGCGGCTTATTCGCCGCCCGGTGCGGCCGAAGTGGCGGCCGGTCATCTCGCTCGCCCTTGGCGGCCGTCGGCGAGAGCAGTGGCGCGACTTTCTCGACGTGGCCTACTGGAACGTGGAGCTTGAGGAGTAAGGGGCGGCTCGAACCGGCTTGCTGATGATCGAAACCCTGGCGATGACCCTGATTGGGGCTGACCGGCCTGGACTGGTGGAATTGGTGGCGAAGCGGGTGGCGGACCACGGAGGCAACTGGCTGGAAAGTCGGATGTGCCGGCTGGGCGGCCGCTTCGCGGGGATTGTTCGCGTTGAGGTGGCCGGGGAGCACCGGTCGGCTCTTGAGGCTGCTTTGGCGGGTCTAGGTGCGGAGGGACTTTCCGTGGTGGTGCAGGCGGAGCAGCCTGCGATCGCGTCCGCCGCCGCAGCCGGCGGTAGGCTGGCGGTGGTGGAGTTAGTCGGGCACGATCGTCCCGGAATTGTGCGCGCGGTGGCCGCGGTTTTCGCGCGCCACGGAGTCAATGTGGAGGAGTTCTCCTCCGCCCGCGAGGGCGCGCCAATGGGTGGTGGCATCCTATTCCAAGCCCGCGTCAGCATCCGGGTGCCCGCCATCGTCCACCCGCCATCGCTGCGGGCGGATCTGGAGCGGATTGCAGCTGACCTGATGGTGGATTTCAATTTGCGCGAGGGTTGAGCGGGAGCGGAGCCCGGGGAATTCGCCCTTGACCCTCCCGGGGCGGGATGCTGCCCTCCGCGGTCCCCAAGTCTGGGTATTCTTTTCCTATGCGTGACGATTACATCAAGGAGGCCGTCAAATCCATTCCGGATCCGAACGTGCTCATCAACGTGGTATCCCGCCGGGTGAAGCAGCTCAAGCGGGGCAATCGCCCCTTGGTCGAGTCGCTCGAAAAGCTCTCCCCGGAGGATGTCGCGCTGCGCGAGGTCATCGAAGGCAAGATCAGCTTCGAGCTGGCCCCCTGACGCTCCTTCTGAGCTTGATCCTTGGGCGGCGCGACCTTGTCGGCGCCGCCTTTTTTTTCCATCCTGCCCGCGGCTGATCTTCTCTCCCCATGGCCGCGTCTAAAGCATCCGGCGCCCCGCGCTTCACCGAGATCCGCAACGCGAAGGCATTGCGAGACTTCTCCGTGGACGAACGCTTTGAGGCGGGAATCCAGCTGCGCGGCACCGAGGTGAAATCGATCCGAGCGGGGCGCGCGCAGATCGGAGACGCGTTCGCGCGGGTGGAGAAAGGGGAGCTGTGGCTGCACAACGCGCACATCGAGCAGTACGCGTTCGGCAACATCCATAACCACGAAGCCAAGCGCATTCGGAAACTGCTGCTCCATCGCCGGCACCTTGAGCGGATCCGGGTCGCGCTGGAGACCGGCGGTGGCCGGGCGGTGGTGCCGCTGCGGATGTATTTCAAGGATGCGCTGGTGAAGGTTGAGGTCGCCCTGTGCACGGGTAAAAAGCAGTTCGACCGGCGGGAGGATCTTCGGGCTCGTGCGCACCAGCGGGAGGTCGAGGCGGCGCTCAAGCGCCGCCGCTGACGGGGTCGGATGCTACACGTTGTCCTCTTCCAGCCGGAGATCGCGCCCAACACGGGCAACATCGGACGGATGTGCGCGGTCACCCGCACCCGCCTCCACCTGATCCATCCCCTCGGGTTCGTGATCAACGACCGCAATCTGCGTCGAGCGGGAATGGACTACTGGCGTCACCTCGATGTGCGTGAACATCGGGATTGGGCTGCCTTCCGGGCCAGCCCCGACGGGCCCGGAAGGCTCTGGCTATTCACGACGCGCGGGGAGCGATTATTCTGGGATGCCCCCTTCCAAGACGGCGACGGGCTCGTCTTTGGCGCCGAGAGCTCCGGCGCGCCTGACTGGCTGCACGCGGAGCTAGCGGGATGTCGACTCAGCTTGCCCCAGCCGCATCCGGAGTTGCGGTCGCTGAATTTGAGCACGGCGGCTGGGGTGGCTTGTTACGAGGCGCTGCGCCAGTTGCGCAGGCGAGTCCCGACCCCGCCGGCTTGACCTCGCCGGAGGGGCGGGGAGGATTCTTTGGTGCAGCTCACCCCCGCTTCCGGCTCGCGACGGCGTCAGGTCGCGTGGTGGGGGCTGTTGCTGCTCGGCGGTCTCTATTTGGCGATCGGCTGGTGGCCGTGGCAGCCGTGGCCAGACAACCGCGTCCAGTGGCGTCAGGATGGTCCGGGCCTAAAGTTCCAGCCGCCTTCGCTGGCAGTGTTGCCGCCGCTCTCGCTGGAAATCCTGCCTGCCGAGCCCGGGGGCGTCTGGATCGAGTTGGAGTTGATGGCTTCGCCGCAGGCGGTACCCGCACTGCAGCAGGTGCTGACGCTCCACCACGGAGGGGCGCCGGCAAAAATCGCAGTCTGTCAGTGGAAGTCGGACTTGCTCCTGTGGATCCCCGCTCCGGACGCCCCGCGAGGAATCCGAGAGATAGGGACGACCGTGGCGGACGGGCGTCCGCATTTGGTCACGCTTGTTTTCGGGGAGCATGAAACCCGAATCTACGTCGACGGGGTCCTGCGCCGGCGGTCCGTGGAGTTCCGGGTGCATCCCGAGGCGTGGCGGGGCCAGTGGGTGCTGGGGGATGCGCCGGCGGGGAAGCGGGGGTGGCGCGGCGAATTGCGTAGTTTGGGGGTGGGTCGCGGACCGCGCCCGAGCGAGCAGGTGATTGAGCGGCAGGGCGAGTGGGAGCGCCGCGAAGCGGGGGGAATGGGTACGACCCCGGGGATGGTGGCCTTCTTTGCCCTGAACGAGGGCCGCGGTCGGATGGCCAGTGGGAGGGTACCGGGCGTCTGGCTGGAGCTGCCCAAAGTTTACACAGTGCCGCACAAGCTGCCGCTGGCGTGGAGCGGGGATCTTACGCAGATTTGGCGCCGAGACGTTCGCGACACCCTGGTGAATGTCTTGGGGTTTATTCCTCTGGGGGTGCTGGCGTGGCTGGCGTGCGCTCAGGTGGGGCCTACGCTCCGTTGGCTGGGAGTTCTCGGCAGCGGGCTACTCCTGAGCTCAATCATCGAAACCGGGCAAATCTGGCTGCCAGAGCGAGTTTCATCTGCTATCGATTTATTCTGTAACGGGTTAGGCTCAATGCTCGGTGGGCTTCTGGGCGCGGTGGCAGGCCGCTGGGGTGCTCGACCGAGTTGGCGTTAGCCTGTCGGGGTCAGCTAGCGGGCTGCGCCACGGGCATTACATCCTCGCCGGTGGGTGGCAGGCTGGACTCGAGCAGTTCGGCGGCTAGGCGGATCAACTTAGCGGCGTGACGGCCGTTGGGTGAGCGGGCAGCGGCCAGCTTCTCCAAGTGGGTCACCGTGACCTCAAAGGGGGGCAGAGGAGTCTCGGTAATGCAGGAAATATTTGCATATACGAGGACCTTGTCCACCGCTTTGGAGCGCCGTTTAAACTGTCCCCGGAGGATGCGGGATACCGTGGCCTGATTGAGACCAAGAATCTTAGAAATCGCGCCCTGGGAATCAGCCTGGAGTTTGGCCGATGCCTGGATCTCCTGGCGGAGTTCGGGGATCGTTTTGGGGCGATTCATGCATTTTTAATTTGCATAATTAAAAACCCGAGTAAAGCGTTTGTTCGCGGCGGCGGTTACTTAGTCCGTGTGCGGTGTTAGTACCGAGGCGGACAGGTGAAGGTCGCCCAACTTACCCAAATGATGACGATACTACTTCTGGGGTTAGGTGCGGTGGCCGTGCTGGCTACCTTGGTTACCGTAGCGGCGGTCCGGAATGCCCCTGAGGCCTATGAGGATAACAAAGGATTTCACTCGCGGACGAGCGGGGGGCTGGATGACCAGCTTCCGGTCGTAAGCGTGGTGGTAGCGAACCCCGCGGGGCGGCCGACCGCGGGGACGCAGAAGGTTGGCGGGGGCGTTTTCGTCGCCTCCTGACGGTGCGCGGTGCGCTGACCGGATCCGCGGCGTGATCCGGTCAGCCGCTGTCCGCGCCGAGCTCGCGGGTTAGCGGATCTCGTAAACCTCAAGCAGGGCGGAGCCCCCGCGACGGTCGCCATCGGTAGCCTGTGCCGTGTACGTTCCGGGCGGCAGGGTAAGCAGGAGGACGGCGTCCTTGCTGCCGTTGAGGGGTAGCGAGAAGGCGCCGACGCTGGCGGCGAGCGCGGCAACTTGGCGGTCACCATTCCAGTCGTTGTTTTCGGCGAGGAACGAAGTACCGCGGAACATTTCGAGTTTCGGATCTCCGGCGGCGTCATCGACGCCAAAGGCCGTGAGGGCGGGCCCGACGGCTCGGACGAGCACCGTCGCGGGGGTATTGCCCGCGACCACAAAGCCGGCAATTAGGGCGCTACGGCCGTCTCCGACCCTGGCCCGGGCGGACACGTTGATCAGCCGCGGGGTCGACTCCGTAATCTCGGCGGCCGGGGTAGCGTCGTAGACCTCCGCGAGCACGTTGCCTCTGCCCCCCACCTTGTTGGTAATTTGGATCGTGTATGCGCCATTGGGGGAGGTGAGGGCAACGGCGGCGTCGAGCGAATCATTGCCGCTGAGGGCGAAGGCCCCGACCTGAGCGCTGCGGGCGGCGGTAAGCGGGTCACCGAGCCAGTTGTCATTCTGGGCGACCTGGAGGCTGTCCCGGAACATCTTAAGCACTGGATCCACCATGACGTTGGGTACGGCGAGGGCTGCCAGCGAGGGGCCGACGCCACGGACCAGGAGGGGCTTGGTACCGGTGGTGCGAGCATCCCCGATCGCGAAGCCGACGATTAGTGGCTCAAAGAAGTCATCGGCATCGGTGCGGACGGCGAGGTTCACGAGGCGGCCGCGAGCGTTGGCGGGGGTGGGGAGGGCGGCCAACGTAGCGGGTAGGCTGACGGAGGTCCCGAGGGAGTTGGATACCCGACAAGCGTAAGTGCCGGCGTCGCTGGCGGCCACGTTGCGGAGCAATAGGAAGGGGCTGGAAGGGGCATTGATCGGGACGCCGTTCTTCACCCACTGATAGGTCAGAGGAAAGATGTCGGCGGCGCCACCGGTGGCCGGGGCGTGGAAGACCGCGCTACCGCCGATGGCGACCGTCTGGCTGACCGGGTGCGAGGTAAAGACGGGGGCCAGTAC
>SYDD01000375.1 GCA_005786775.1 Opitutaceae bacterium | reverse complement strand
CTGCAGGGCCACGCCCGCGAGGCCCACACGCCCGTGGTGGAGGGCACCTTCACCTCGACGGAACTCCACGAGCGCGACCGCGCCGCGAAGTTTGGCGGGAACCCGCCGCCGGCCAAGACCAAGGGCAAGGCCCGCGCGAAGGCGGGCTGAGCCGGACTCATGCAGTCGATCAGGTCGCATCGAGGTGATCTAACGGAACCTTTCTGTGGCTCTCTCCCGTCGCCATACCCTCCGGGGATGCCTCGGTCGTTCGCCTCTGCAATGTGCTCGCCATCTCACCCCGCTGCTCCGCCTCCAACTGCATGAGTCCGGCTCAGGCCCGGCCGCGCGAGGTTTGGCGTGCGCGACGGTGGCGGTGCAATGCTCCCATCGCCCCCAGCCCGAGGAGGAGGGAGGCGCTCGAGGCCGCCTCAGGCACGGAAGAGGAATACAGGCGGAAGCCGTTGGACGCGTTGGCTTGAACCCAGGAGCTGTCATGCCACCGGTAACCGCTCGTCGAACGATCGGTACCCACGCCGGCGTAGCCATAGCTTCCCGAGGGGGGCCAAGCGGAATTCAAGGTATTGGACCACGTCACCGAATGAGCATCTGCATGGGACGCGGTTGAGGCCAGCCCAGGCACGACGAACCCAAACGCGTAAGGGGTTGAGGCGGCCAGGGTGTAATTGAGCGCCAAGCGGTACCACGCGGACGTGGTGGTCAGCGTCGGCGTGAACGAGGCGGTGTAGAGCGGCGTGGGCAGGGTTCCCGGCGTGGGCGTCACGGGATCCCCGGCGCTATTCGCCGCATAGATCCTGAATTCGATCTGGTGGCTGCCCGCGACCACGGCGATCAGAGCCACGTCCACGGCCGCAAGCTTCAACTCACTCGTGCCGGAAACGAACGGCAGCAACTTGAGATCCCCGCCGCCGATCGTGCTGCCCCCATCGCGCAAGGCGCCGCCGAGTGAGGTCTGGTTACTTTCCAACACCACGGCGCCCCACGTGACTCCGGGTAGGCAGCACAGGAACAACGGCACGCGTAAGCGGCGGCAGCGGGAGAGAATGGTCAACTTGGGACAATGGTGATACGTGGCACTTCGCCAGTGCAACCCCCATATCCTCAGAACTTACGCTTACGCCCCCAGCCAAAAGGGGCTGAACACTTTCCCTAGCTTACGCCGGGGATCGGCCTTGTTCCCGGCCCCACGCCCGTCTAATTCCCCACTATGCCGACCCCGCCTACCCCTGCCGGCCACGCCGCGCGCCTGCTTCCGCTCGCCCTGGCCCTCGCCGCCGCCTCGCCCCTGTTTGCGCAGGTCGCGCCGGGCACCCCGCCGCGCGAGCCCGCCCCGGCGGTCGTCGAGCTGAGCCCGTTCGAGGTGAACACCAGCCGCGACGTCGGCTACGCGGCCGAGAACACCCTCGCGGGCAGCCGCCTCAACGCGCGCCTCCGCGACACCGCGGGCTCGGTCTCCGTCTTTACCAAGGAGTTCCTCGACGACCTCGCCATCACCGACCTGCAGGGCGTCCTCGATTACACGATGAACTCGGAACTGGACACCAATGCCTGGCAGGCGGGCAACGGCCAGAACCCGACCATCAGCGGGGAAAACCTGCTCACCCGCACGTCCGTCCGCGGCCTCGCCGCCAGCCAGGGGATGGACTACTTCATGAGTATCACGAATATGGACCCCTATCGCGTGGGCCGATTCGAGGATACCCGCGGGCCCAACAGCATCCTCTTCGGCGTCGGCGCGCCCGGCGGGCTGCTCAACCAGACCTCCAAGACCGCCTCGCTCGCCCGCCATACCGGCAGCGTGCGCCACGGCGCGGGCTCGTGGAGCCGCAACCGCACCGAGTTTGACCTCAACCGGGTGCTCGTCCGCGACCGCCTCGCCCTGTCCGTGGCCGCCGTGCACCAGGCGAACGGGGGTTGGCGGCAATTCGATTTCCAGGACAAGGACCGCGCGTTCGCGGCCGTGTTGTTCCGCCCCATCCGCAACCTGACCCTGCAGGCGATGGGCGAGAAGGGCCGCGACAGCGGGGGCGTGCAGAAGACGATGCCGCCGATGGACGAGTTCCTCGCCTGGTATGACAACCGCGCGGCCAAGGGCGTGGACGCGGTCACCGTTGCCCCGAACAGCGCGGCCCCCACCGCGGCGATGATCGCCAACGGCATCGCCACCCGCAACGGCACCGCCGGCGGGTTGAACCGCCGCGCGACCTTCATCGAGAACAGCGGGGTGATCTTTGACGCGATCGGCACGTACCTGTCCGGCAGCTACAACGTGGCCGGCGTCCGCGCGCCCGACGGCACCCCGGGGGTCGCCAGTTCCTCGATGGTCATCAACGATCCCCGCTTCTACCCGCGCTGGGCGAATGCGACCGGCGCCGGCTCGCGGCGCGTGCAGGACCTGCACAATTACACCCTGATCGCGGACTGGCAGGTGTCGCGCAACCTGACCGTGAACGTCGCGCGGCACGCGCAATGGACCCTGCTCACGACGCGCACCCTCGTGGGCAACGATCCGGTGATCCGCGGCGACCCGAACCGCACCCTCGGTCTGAACGGTCCGGCTAATCCCTTCGCCGGCCGCCTGTATGTCGACGGCAACTGGCGCGGCAACCTGCACGAGGGCGATTTCCGCGAGACGCGCGTCTCGGCGACCTACGCCCTCAATCCGCGCTGGAAATGGCTCGGGCGCCACCGCCTGGCCGGCGCGTGGGCGAAATCCCGGCAGACGGACCTCAACGAGCTCTCGTGGCTCTCGCTCGCGGGCAGTCCCTTCAACGCGCAGGTCAGTAACGCCAACAATCGCGTGGCCGCGCGGTATTACTTCACCGAGGGGGATGTCGGCACCTACCGGGCCGGCGACTGGCGGGCCTTGCCATCCCAGTTCTCCTTTGGCGGCCGCGACTATGGCCTCGTCTTCGCGAACGACGCGGCGGGCGCCAACAACAGCGGGATGCAGCAGGACAACCGTTCCCTGCTCGGCGTGGCGCAGAGCTCCTTCTGGCGCGACCGGCTCGTGACCACCCT
>SYDD01000374.1 GCA_005786775.1 Opitutaceae bacterium | reverse complement strand
GGGCGGCGGGGGCGGCGCGGCGCGTTCCGCCCGCATCTCGCGCAGCGTGCGCGGCACGTCGCTGAAGACGGTCACGTAGGCCACGAGCGAGAGGAGAACCACCATGAACACGCTCTGCGCTCCCGCGATCAGCGAGGCGGGCAGGGGGCGGCCGCGCAGCCGGCCGAGGGTCGCGAAGAGCATATGGCCGCCATCGAGCACCGGGATCGGGAGCAAGTTGAACAGAGCGAGGTTCACGTTGAGCAAGAGCGTGATCAGGAACACGGCTCGCAGGCCCACTTCTGCCGCACTGTGCAGGACGCGCGCGATGCCCACCGGGCCGGACATTTTGTCGAGGCCGATGTCCGACCGCGGATGAACCAGGCTGACGAGTGTCCGGTAGGTCCACCCGATTGCGTCGCCGAGTTGGCGGAACGGCGAGACGTGCACAGTCTGGAAACCAGTCTTCAGGCTGAGGCCCGCCCCCGGCCCGGCCGCCGCGCCCTCGGCCGCCGGGAGGCGCAGGACGCGCGTGGTGCCCGCGCGGCGGACGTGCACCTCGAGGCCCCGCCCGCCCGCCGCCGCGAGGGCCGCGCGGAAGGGGATGTCGCTCCAAACCGGGCGCCCGTCGGCCTGCAGAATCTCGTCTTCGGGCTGAAACCCGGCCTTGGCCGCCGGGGAATCCGGGGCCACGGCGTGGACAAGGAGTTCAAATCCGGGACCGATGCCCACGCGGCGCACCCGCTCATCTCCGGCCAGCTGCGGGTGGACCGTCACGTCGAGGACGCGGCCCGCGCGCTCGATGGTAAACACCACCTGCGGCCGGCCGGAGGCGTCGCGGCCAGTGCCGAGGATGAGTGAGTTCTGGATGTCGATCCACGCTAAGACCGGGCGGCCGTCGATCCGCCGGATCTGGTCGCCGGGCTCCAGCCCCGCGTCCCGGGCCGGGCTGGGGACCTCGCGGCCGTCCGGCAGCGTGAGGGTGGGGGCCACGTGGCCGATGCGGGTCGAGAGCACGTCGCTGCTCATCGGTTGCCCGAGGATCCACAGCAGCGTCGCCAGGACGAAGGCGAAGAGCAGGTTGCAGGCCGCGCCCGCAGCGAACACTAGCATCCGGGTGCCGTAGGTGACCGGCGGGCGGCCCGCGAGGTCCGCCCGGCTCGGGCCCTCCGCCGCGCCTAGGTCGGCCAGCTCGGGGAGCAGCACGTAGCCGCCCAAGGGGAACCAGGCAATCCGGTACTCCACGCCGTCCCGCCCGCGCCAGGACCAGAGCGGCGGGCCGAAGCCGATGGAGAATCGCTCCACCAGCACGCCGCGGCGGCGGGCGGCGAGGAAGTGACCGAGCTCGTGGACGAAGATCGAGCCCCCGAAGAAGAGCACGACCAGCGCGATGGACCAGAGGTTGCCCAGCAGCGAGGGGAGCAGTTCGGCGGGCACGGGGTTCAGGGGTTGGCCGCCGGCAGGCGCGCAGTGGCCCGGCGGCGGGCTTCGGCATCCGCGGCGAGCACCGCGGGGAGATCGGCAGAGGGAAGGGCGGACATTTCCGCCAGCACCGTTTCCACGACGCGCGGGATCGCAAGGAAGGGCAGGCGACCGGCGAGGAAGGCGGCGACCGCGATCTCGGTCGCGGCGTTGTAGATCGCCGGGGCGGCGCCGCCCGCCACCATCGCTTCCCGGGCGAGCCGTAGCATCGGGAACCGAGCTTCGTCCACGGGACGGAACTCGAGCCCGAAGGCCCGCTCAAGGGAAAGCGCCGGTTCAGTCCCCGGTGCGCGCTCTGGGTAGAGCAGGGCGTGCTGGATCGGGAACGTCATCGAGGGCGGGCAGAGCTGGGCTAGCATCGCGCCATCGGTGAACTCGACTAGGCAGTGTACGATGCTCTGCGGGTGGAGGACCGCGCCGCATTGTTCCGGCTGCAGACCGAACAGGTGCTGCGCCTCGATCAGCTCCAGGCCCTTGTTGGCCAGCGTCGCCGAGTCGACGGTGATCTTTGGGCCCATCGTCCAGTTGGGATGCCGCAGCGCATCCGCCGGGGTCGCCTGCGCGAGTCGCTCCGCCGGCCAATCGCGGAACGCGCCGCCGCTGGCGGTAAGTACAATCCGGCGCACAGCCGCCGCGGGATGCCCCTCCAGACACTGAAAAACCGCGTTGTGCTCGCTGTCGACGGGCAGGATCCGCACGCGCTGTCGTCGCGCGGCTGCCATCACGAACGGACCCGCCAGCACGAGAATCTCCTTTGAGGCTAGCGCTAGATCCTTGCCCGCCGCAATCGCCGCCAGAGCGGGTTCGAGCCCGAGGGTGCCTACGACGGCTACCAGAACGAGGTCCGCTTCGGGCAGCCGGGCCAGCTCGCGCAGGCCCTCTAGGCCGCCGTGCAGGCGCGTCCCGGGCGGGAACGCCGCCGGGGCGGCCCGCGCCGCGGCCAGGGCCGCCTCGTCAAAGATCCCCACCTCGCGCACGCCATGTTCCCGCGCGATCGCCGCCAGTTGCTCCCAGCGCCCCCGCCCGGCCACCGCGACCAGTTCTAGCCGGTCCCGGTGCGCGGCGATCACCCGGCGGGTGCTTTCCCCGATGGAGCCGGTGGCGCCGAGGAGGACAATGCGTTTGCGGCGGGCGGACACGGCGGTGGCGGGGCAGCGTGCCTCAGGCGAGCCCGAGGAGCAGGTAGCCGACCGGCGCGGCGAGGATCATACTGTCGCTCAGGTCGAACATCCCGCCGATGCCCGGGATGGCGCGGCCGGAGTCCTTCAGGTTGGCGCGCCGCTTGATCACCGACTCGACGAGGTCCGCCACGATCCCTAGGCCGGCGACGGGCAGCGCAATCAGCGCGGCGCGGCCGGGCGTCAGGTGGCCGCCGAGAACGTCGCGGGCCAGCCAGGCTATGCCCGCGCCGATGCCCATCGAGCAAAGAATACCACCGGCAGCGCCCTCCCAAGTCTTCTTCGGGCTGATCTGCGGGGACATCCGGTGCCGGCCGAAGGCGAGACCCGCCAGCAGCGCGCCAACGTCGCAGAACTTCGCCACGGCCACGAGCCACAGCGCGAGTAGCAGTCGCGCGTCCGCCCCGACGGCGTCGTTAGGCCGGGGGACGAGGATCGCCACGAAGAACGAGAGCATCAGGGAGACGTAGACGAGTCCGAACAGGGTTGTCGCCAGCGCCTCGACGCGCGTCTCCGCGGTACGTTCACCGAGCAGGCGCACGGCGCACACCACGACCGTCAGCGGGAGCACCATGCCCATCGGCCAGCCGAGGCGCGTCTCCAACCAAGGCGCCAGCGTCACAAGCACCCCGACGCCGACCCCGAACTTATCGAAGGGGTCGTAGCCGGCGCCCCGCATCAGCTGATAGAACTCGCTCAGGGTGAGCGCCGAGAGCAGCGTGATCACGACGAGGGCCCCGGGCGTGCGGAAGAACCACACCGCGCCGCCGACTAGGGTCCAGAGGAGAAGGGTACTGAGGATGCGCTGGCCCATAAGGATTGAGCGGGGCTCAGGCGCCGGCCGGCTGGACCTGCGCGCTGGTGCGCCCGAAACGGCGCTCGCGCCGCTGGTAATCTGCGATGGCCGCCTCGAGGTCCGCCCGCGAGAAGTCCGGCCAGAGTACGGGTGTGAAGTAGAACTCGGCATACGCCGCCTGCAGCAGGAGGAAGTTGCTCAGGCGCGTCTCGCCTGAGGTCCGCACGACCAAGTCGGGATTCGGCAGGTCCGCCGTGTACAGGTAGCGCTGGAAACGCTCCCACGAAGCCTCACCCGCTGGCTCCCGGCCGGCTGCCACGGCCGCCGCGTAGGCCTGCGCCGCGTCCGCGACCTCGGTGCGCGCACCGTAGTTCAACGCCAGCACCAGGGTGTAACCGTCGAGGTCCCGCGTCGCCGCCTCCGCCTCCCGCAGCCGCGCTTGCACCCCTGCGGGCAGGTCCGCGGTACGCCCGATCGTCCGCAGCCGGATGCCCTCCCGCCGGAAATTGTCTAGCTCCCGCCCCAGGTAATATTCCAGCAGGCCCATCAGCGCGCCGATCTCCTCGGCCGGGCGCCGCCAGTTCTCTACCGAGAACGCGTACAGGGTCAGCATCCGGACGCCGAGGTCCCGGGCCGCCCGCGACACTACCCGCACGGTCTCGACACCCCGGCGGTGCCCTTCGATCCGCGGCAGGCCGCGTTGGGTCGCCCACCGCCCGTGGCCATCCATGATGATGGCGACGTGGGCGGGAACGGCTTGGACGGGGTCCATGAAGGCGCGAAGTTGGGGCGCACCGCGGGCGTTGACAAGCGCGCGGTCCGGCTCAGCGCCCACGGAGGAACGCGAAGGTGCGGTCCGCCTGGCCCGGAAGCAGCTCGTGCCCGAAATCCGGGTAGAGGACGACCTCCTTGGGCGTCGGGATCCGGTTGAACGCCGCGAACTGGGTGCTTGGCAGGCAGATGGTGTCCATCAGCCCGGTGAACATCAGGGTCCGCGCTCGGATCCGCGGGGCGAGGTGCTGGACGTCGATGTAGCCGAGCCGGGTGAAGATCTCGCGCTCCCGCTCGTGGCGGGGATCGAACGCGCGGAAGAACAGCCGCAGCTCCTCGTACGCCTCCCGCGCCTGGTCCATCTCCCAGGTCCGCTGATAATCGCACAGGAACGGGTACACCGGGGCCGTGCGGCTGATCCGCGGCTCAAGGGCCGCGCAGGCGAGCGCCAGCGCCCCGCCCTGCGACGCCCCACAGCTGCCCACGCGCGCCGGGTCCACCTCGGGGAAGGCGAGCACCACCCGCGCCAGCTGCACGGTGTCGAGGAAGATTTGCCGGTAGAGCAGCCGCGTCGGGTCCGGGTCCTCCAGGCCCCGGACGATGTGCCCGCGCAGGGTCGGGCCGCGCACGCGCCCATTGTCTTCCGAGCGGCCGCCCTGGCCGCGGCAGTCCATCATTGCGTGGCAGCAGCCCTCTGCGGCCCATCCGAGCTTGTCGAGCCAGTCCCCGGAATGGCCCGCGTAGCCGTGGAATTGCAACACCGCCGGGCACGAGCCGGCGCGCGCGTCCCGCGGCCGCACGAGCTTCGCGTAGATCCGGGCACCTCCGACGCCGGTGAACCACAGGTCGAGGCACTCGACCCGTTCCGTGGCGGGTGCCCCAGCCGCCGGGCGTAGCTCAGGTTCCGGCGGGGTGGCGTCCAGCTCGCGCAGCGCCGCTGCCCAGTAGGCGTCGAAGTCGTCGGGCCGCGGGTTGCGGCCGGTGTAATCGCGGAGCTGGGCGGGAGGCAGGTCGATTAGCGGCATGGGTTCAGAAGACGCGCAGGAACGAGCGGGGACCCATGTCGATCAGGGCATCCGGCCCGCCGGCCCCCCAAGTTCCCAGCCGCGCCCCGTCGGGGCCGAACACGCCGACCTCGCCCGTCCCCTCCGCGAGCAGGGCGTGGAGCTCGCCGGTCTCCCCGTCGTAGGCGAGGGGTCCGGCCGCGGCTTCCGCGAGGCGGAGCTCACCCCGGCGCCGGCC
>SYDD01000373.1 GCA_005786775.1 Opitutaceae bacterium | reverse complement strand
GTCTCGACGTGGCCCACGAAGTCCCACGGGCCCGCGGCGAGGAAGCCCGTGGCGACCAGCGCCGCCGGATTCCCGGGCAGGATGACATCGCCGGCGATCTGCTCGCGCAGGAATCGGTCGTAGGGCATCCCCGCGTTGAGCGCCTCGATCACCCAGTCCCGGTAACGCCACGCGTGGGGTCGGAGTTGGTCCCGTTCGAAGCCGTGGGTGTCCGCGTAATGGGCGATGTCGAGCCAGTGGCGCGCCCAACGCTCCCCGTAGCGGGGCGACGCCAGCAACTCGTCGACCAGCCGCGCGTAGGCCAGCGGGTCAGAGTCCGCAACGAAACGCTGCACGCGGCGCGGGTCCGGCGGCAGGCCGTGCAGGTCGAAACTCAGGCGGCGGATCAGCGTGCGGCGGTCCGCCTCAGGGGCGGGCGTGAGCCCCTCCGCCGCGAGCCGCGCCGCGATGAAACCATCGATGGACGCGCCCGCCGGGAAATCCGCCCGGACCGGCTGCACGGCCCAGTGGTCGCGGCGCGGGTCCGCGGCCGCCGCGCGGTCCGCCTCGCCCTCCGGCCACGGCGCGCCGGCCTCGATCCACGCCTTGAGCAGGGCGACTTCCTCCGCCGGCAACGGGTCCGCCTTCGCGGGCATCCGCTCCTGTGCGTCCGCCGAGATGACGCGCTGGTAGAGCGGGCTCGCCGCCGGGTTCCCCGCCACGAGAGCCGGACCGTCGTGGCCGCCCTTGAGGGCGAAGGCGCGGGCGTCGAGGCGCAGGTCCCCCTTCTGTTTGGCCGCGCCGTGGCATTCCACGCACCGCCGCTCGAGCAGCGGACGGATGTCGCGGCCGAAATCAGCCGCCGGCAGGAGGCCGGGCACCCCCATCAGCAGCAGGAGGAAGCGCCTCACGGCGTACCTCCGTTCCCGGACCGCACCGGCAGGGCAAAAGGCTCCGCCGGCAGGCCCGCGGCGTTACGCAGCGTGGCGGCGGGCTCGATCCAGTCCGCCCACGCGTAACGCACCGCCGCCGGCGCCGGCACCTCCACGCTCTCCACGGTGACGCGATCCGGCGGGACCAGCCGGGCCTGCGCGGGGTGGAAGCGGCCATCGCTTCCGGCCAACTCAAAGGCGGGCAAAGCGCCGCTGGCCTCGTCCGCCCACAGTCCCGCGGCGATGTGGACGAAATGCACCGCGACGCGGCCGCCCTCGGCCTCCGCCCTCACCGCGAGCGGTCCCCGCGATTCAATGGCCAGGCCGTAGACCTGCGCCAAGGCGAGGCGGGCGAGGCGTTCGCCGACCGGTTGCTTGGCCGCGGGATGAATCTGCTCCCTTTCCCCGCAATCGATGGCCACCGCCATCCCCGTGTGGGGCACGGTGTCACGGGTGAACGCCTGCGCGGCCCGCAACCCGGGCCAGTCCCCGGCCCGCGCATCGTAGGCGGCGAGCTGCACGAACAGGAATGGCCAGTCCGCGCGGCCCCACTCCCGCCGCCACGCGGTGATCATCGCGGGGAACAGGACCCGGTACTCCTCCGGGTTTCCCGCGTTGCCCTCGCCTTGGTACCAGATGACGCCCCGCGCCGTGAACGGGACGAGCGGCGCGATCATATTCTCGTAAAGCACCGTCGGCGACTTCGGGTTCCACGGGTTGCCGGGATCCCCCGCGCCCGGGTTGCGCGGCCGGGGCGCCACGCGCGGGCCCTTTTCCCACGCGGCGAGCTCCTCGCGCCAGCGCCGGGCCGCCTCCAGCTCCGCGCCCCATTCCTCCTTGGAACGGCCCCGCGCGAGCGCCGCGCGCAACGCGTCGGCATACCCCCGCAGCTCCGGCCGCGCCTCGAGCGCGCTCCGCGGGGTCCACGCCTGGGCCGGCGTGCCGCCAAAGGAACTCTGGATTATCCCGATCCGCCGCCCCGTCGCCCGCCGCAGCTCGTCCGCGAAGAAGAAGGCGACCGAGGCGATCTGCTGGTTCTGCGGCGGCGCGAATTCCCGCCACGCGAGGTCAGCGGCCGTCAGCGCGCGCTCGACCGGCAGTCCTGCGCGTTGCGGTACCCGCGTGAAACGGATCTCCGGGATGCTCCGCGCCAACTGCTCCGCGCCGCCCGTCGCGTTGCGCAGGGGCTGCACCATATTCGACTGGCCCGTAGCCAGCCAGACCTCGCCAAACCAAACGTCCTGGACGCGCGAGATCCCGGCACCGGCCACGGCCTCCAAGCGACGCGCCCCCCCAGGCGGCTGGGCCGGCAGGACCGCCCGCCAGCCGCCATCCGGTCCCGCCACGGTCACCGCCACCGCCCGGCCATCGAGCAGGACCTCCACCCGGGCGCCCGGCGCGGCCTGGCCCCACAGGTTGACCGGCAGCTCGCATTGGAGGACGACCCCGTCGTTGAAGACCGGCGCGAACGCCGGCGCCGCCTCGGCCCCACGCACGGGGGAAAGCGCCAGCACGGCGAACAGCGCAAGACGGGCAATCAAGGACACGGGATTCAAGGGGCGGGCACGGCTACTTCTCTTTAGGACGTCGGCGGGGTGGAATTCAAATACTGGCCAGCTGCCACGGGGGCCGACCGCGGGTCATCGCCGCGCGCGCCCCGCCAAAGCGTCGATCTCGTCGATCTTGAAGCGCACACTTACGATGGAGCACCCGCCGTCGTCCGGCGCGTAGGTGGTATACGTGGTGGCCACGATGGTCCCATCCGGCAG
>SYDD01000372.1 GCA_005786775.1 Opitutaceae bacterium | reverse complement strand
GTCGACGATGTTGATGATCTTGTCCTTCCAGTGGACCGAGGTGTTCTTCGCCTTGATCGTGATGCCCTTTTCCTTCTCGAGGTCCATGGAGTCCATGGCGCGCTCCTCGACCTGCTGGTTGGCGCGGAACACGCCGCCCTCCTTAAGGAGCTTTTCGACGAGGGTGGTCTTCCCGAGGTCGACGTGGGCGCTGATGGCGATGTTGCGGATGCTCTGGTTCATGGACGGCGCGGCAAGTCGGAATGGAAAAGGGTCCATCGTGCGGAGCGCACCGGACGAAGGCAAGGCAAGGTTTCGCGCGGCGGTTCCCAGGGGCGGCCGCCTTGCCGGGCCGCCGGCCACCCGCCGCGGTCCGAGTCAACGCAGGAACGAGCGCTCGCGGAACCAGTAAACCAGCTGATCCCCCCAAGGCGGGGCCGGGCGGTCGGGACGGCCGAAGCCGAGCCCGTGGGCGCCCTTCTCGTAAATGTGCAGCGAGAAGGGGACGCCCGCGCGGCGCAGCGCGGAGGCAAAGAGCAGCGAGTTCTCCACCACCACCGCCTTATCCTCGACCGTGTGCCACAGGAAGCATGGGGGCGTCTCCGCGGTAACCTGCAGTTCATTGGACAGGTTTCGCACCAGGGCTGGATCCGGATTTTCCCCGAGGAGATTGCGCCGGGAGCCGGCGTGCGCGAACTCGCCCAGCGAGATCACGGGGTAGCAGAGGATGCCAAGGTCCGGCCGGGAGCTCTCGCGCTCTATGGGATCCGGGTCTTCGGGCCGGCCGCGGTCGAAATGCGTGACCAGCGTGGAGGCGAGGTGTCCGCCGGCAGAGGAGCCGATCACGCCAATTCGCTGCGGGTCGAGCCCGTCGCGGCGAGCGAAGGCGCGAAGCATCCGGAGCGCGCGCGCGGCGTCCTGCAGCATTACGGGATGGCGGTAGCCGGCGGAGCCGAGGCGGTATTTGAGCACATAGCAGGTGATGCCCTGGCGCGTGAGGAACTCGGCGTAGCCCGTGCCCTCGTGCTCGGCGAGGCCGCCGTAGCCGCCGCCGGGCAGGATGAGCATCGTGGCGCCGGAGGGCTGGCCGGCGGGGGCGTAAGGGGTCAGGGTCGGAATGTCCTGCGGCCGTTCACCGATGGCGCCCGGCGCGGCGCCCGTCCAGAGGCGGATCGGCCCGAGGATCTGGGCGTAAGGCACCGCCTTCTCGGCGGCGGCGAGGGAGGGGAGCAAGGGGGCGGCCGCGAGCAGGGCGGCGCAGGCGAGGAGGAGATGGGGCATCGTGGGAGCAGAAAGGGCCGCGACCGCCGCGACAAGCCCGCGTCGCGTGCAAAATCGGGTTGCAGCCCCCGGAGGGCCCTCCCTCACTCGGCCGGCCCGCGCATGGCGTTCAACCTCCAGAAAGTCCTCAAGGCCCTGCTCCTGTCGTCCAGCCAGCCGCTCGCGATCAAGGACATTCAGGCCGCCTTCACCCGCTTCCACGAGCAGCAGTCGCTCCCGGGGGTGGGGCGGGCCCCGGCGCCCGAGGCCGCCGCCAGTGATTCGGCCTCCCCCGCGCCCCCGACGCCTGCGGTGGACGAGGCCGCGGAGGTGGTCGTCGAGCCGGCGGCCGGGGATCCCGAACTCTACGTCGATGTCCCCTCGCTGGTCACCGCGACCCAGATCCGCGAGGTGATGGACGCGATTGCCGCGCAGCTGCGCGTCGCGGGCGACGGGCTGCTGCTGATAGAGGGCAATGCGGGCTACCGGCTCGTGACGGAGCCCCGCTTCGCGCGGTGGGTGCGGATCCTGCGGCAGGAGCCGCCCCCGGTGAAGCTCACCCAGTCCGCCCTCGAGACCCTCGCCGTGGTCGCGTACCGCCAGCCCGTCACCCGCACGGAGATCGAGAACATCCGCGGCGTGTCCGCCGAGGCGGGCCTCAACAAGCTGCTGGAGCGGGACCTCGTCTACATCGTGGGTCGCGCCGACACCCCCGGGCGTCCCATCCAGTACGGCACCACCGACGAATTTCTCGAGTTCACGGGGATCAAGTCCCTCGACGAGTTGCCCGCCTCCGATGTGCTTTCGTCCCGGCAGATCGACGAGTGGCTGCGGAAGTCCGAGCAGGCGAAGTCCCCCGGCGACCTCGAGATGGGCCTCCCCGACGAGCAGTTGCCGCTCGAGGCACCTTTGCCGGCGCCGTCCGCGGAGGCGCCGGCGCCCCTGGGGGGTGAGCCGCCCGCGGCCGCGCCCGCCGAGGGACCGCCCGCATCGTCCACCCCGCTTCCCGCCTGAAATGGACCTCGGCCCCATCCGCGAACAGATCGACCAGATCGACCACCAGCTGGTGGAGCTCCTGAACCGCCGGCTTTCGCTGGCCGCCGAGATCGGCAAGGTGAAGCGCAGCGCGGGCGGCCAGATCTACGTCGCGGAGCGCGAGGACGCCGTGCTGCGCAAGGTGACCGCGCGAAATTCGGGGCCGATCCGGGACGAGGCGCTGCGCGCGATCTACCGCGAGATCATGTCGGCGGCGATCGCCCTCGAGAAGCCCCTGCTGATCGCCTATCTGGGTCCCGAAGCGAGCAACACCCACGCGGCCGCATTGCGGAAGTTCGGGGCCAGCGTGGGCTACCACCCGATGGCCACCGTCGGGGACATCTTCACCGCCGTCGAGAAGGGCGAGACCGATTACGCCGTCATCCCGATCGAGAACTCGACCGAAGGCTCCGTGCGCGAGGCGCTCGACAGCTTCGTGGAGAGCGACGTCAAGGTGGTCGCCCAGGTCTATATGGAGATCAACCACGCGCTGATCTCCACCGCGGCGCTCGAGGCGGTGACGCGCGTTTACTCGAAGGACCAGGCGCTGGCGCAGTGCCGGCACTGGCTGCAGCGGCACCTCCCACACGCGCAACTGGTGGACGCCCCGAGCACCTCCCGAGCCGTGCAGCTGGCCAAGGCGGAGCCCGGGACGGCGGCGGTCGCCGGTGAACTCGCGGCGGAGCACTACGGGGTCCCGGTGCTGGCGCGGAACATCCAGGACAAGGCGGACAATACGACCCGATTCTTCGTGCTCGGCCGCCAGCCTTCCGGCTCGGCCGGGCCGGGCAAGGATCTCACCAGCCTGCTGGTCTCGCTCGGGGACGAGGCGGCTTCCCATTCCGGGGCGCTGCTGCGGATGCTGATGCCGCTCGCCGAGCGCGGGATCAACCTCTCGAAGATCGAGTCGCGGCCGAGCAAGCGGCGCCCGTGGGACTATTATTTCTTCCTCGACGTCACGGGACACTACGACGACCCGGCGATGCGCGAGGCGATCACGGAGCTGCGCCGCTTCTGCCCGATGGTGAAGTGGCTCGGCAGCTACCCGCAGGTGGGGTGAGCGTCCGGTCGCCGCGCGGCCTCAGGGTGCCGGGGGCGGCGTTTGCAGGCTGGCGGTGAGCGCCAGCAGCGCATCGAGCATCTTCACGCTCGCCTCGGGCTCCAGCTGGTTGGTGCCCGGCCAGGTCTCGTAGCCCCCGAGGGCGAAATGGCGCGGCGGCGGCAGGTACCCGAAATAGCCGTGGTTGAGCTCGACCATGAAGGAACGGCGGAACGGGCTGCGCCGGCGGTACTCGAGGCCGGTCTCGGCGAAGGTCTCGCACGGGAACGTGCCGATCGCCACATCGCCGATGCGCAACGCCTGCAGCGGGATCGGCGCGGTCCCGCGCTGCTCGGCCAGCAACTGCACCCGCCCGGTGTAGCTGAGCCGCTGTACCCAGTCCGGCGTGGTGGCAAACTTGGCGCCGACCGGCACCTCACCCTTGGTCACCCGCGGGGCCCGCGCCTCCGTCTCGCGCGCCCAGGCCACGAGCTCCGGCGGGATGGTCCGCCAGGCGACCGGTAGCTCAAGGTAGGCCGCCCCAAGCGTGGGCGCGCGCTCCCAGCTGATCCCCGCCACGGCCGCGTGCACGCGCCGCGCCACGTCGTGCCCGACGAGGTTCATCTGCTCGTAGGGCGCCCGCGTGGGGCGCTTGGCGAGGCGGAAATCGATGTTGTTGATGTCCCCGCTGGTCCCGTTCGCCAGCAGGGCCACGCAGGGCCGGGTCGCCGCGGGATGGGCGGCCAGCCGCTCCAGCTCGCTGCAGAACACGCCGAAATAGTCCGCCGAGATGCTGCGGCTCCCGACGCCTCCGACGTAGTGGAGCGAATAGGCGGCGAACACCGAGATGAGCGCGCCCGAGCCCGGCTCCCGCAACGCCAGGAAGGAGACGGTCGGGTCGATCGGGCCCGCGGGCTCGACGAGGTCCGGACTGCCGCCGGCGGGGTTCATCTTGACCTTGTCCACCTGGCCGAACGGGTTGGGCGGCGCCTTGCCCTCGCGCATCAGCCAGCGGCGGTTGTGCACGTGCTCGGGGATGTCGACGGTGCCGAAACCGAGCTCGGCCGGGCGCAGGGCCTGCAGGGCGCGGCGCACGCCGTCGGCGACGCGCGTCGCCACGAAGCGCTGGTAGTCGTCGAGCGGCTGCGCCGCCGCGAACCGGCTGGCCCCCAGCGCGCTGCCCGCGGAGTGCGTGTGGGTGCCCGCGATGAGCACGTGCGTGGCCGGGATCCCGGTGGCCTCCTCGATGAGGCGCCGGGCCTCGGTGCTCACGGCGCGGTGCAGGCCGAGCAGGTCGCAGATGACGAGCGCAAGGCGCGTGCGCCCGTCGTCGAGGACCAGGCAGCGGGCGTGCAACTCGTCGTGCACGTCCTGCGCGGGAAAGGGGGCGAAACCGCCCACGATCGGCGTGCCGAGCGGTGGCGTGATATTGCTGGTCGCCGCACCGGCGCGGAAGCTGGGGGGCGGGGTGGCCGCGGAAAGTCCGGAGAGTGCCGCGACGAGGAGGACGGCGAGGAAGGCGGGGCGGAGGGGCATAAGCGGGGTGGCCGGAGGCTCGCGGCGCGCGATCCCGACCGCGAGGGGAAAGCGGGCGCCGCCGGCCAGCCCCCTTGAAGCGGACTTAAAAGCGCTCCGCCATCGCCACGGCCTTGAAAAGCGCGGCGGCCTTGTTGACCGTCTCCTGGTACTCGGAGGCCGGCACCGAGTCCGCGACCACCCCGGCGCCGGCCTGGATGTGGACGTGGCCGTCCTTGAGCAGCGCGGTGCGCAGCATGATGCAGGTGTCGAGGTTGCCGTCGTAGCCGACGTAGCCGAGCGCGCCCGCGTAGCAACCGCGCGGGGAGGGTTCGCTGGCGGCGATGATCTGCATCGCGCGGATCTTCGGGGCGCCGGACACCGTGCCGGCGGGGAACGTCGCCCGGAGCAGGTCGTAACCGGTGCGGCCGGGCGCGATGCGCCCCTCGACCTGCGAGACGATGTGCATCACGTGCGAGTAGCGCTC
>SYDD01000371.1 GCA_005786775.1 Opitutaceae bacterium | reverse complement strand
GGGGGCGAACCCGTTCAATTACTCCGGCCCGACGCTGGACCCGTACGTGGTCGAGCACACGCACCTGATCGAGAGCATCCGCAAGAACCAGCCGCTGAACGAGGGCGAGCAGGTGGCGATCAGCACGCTCACCGCGATCGGTGGCCGCATCTCGGCCTATACCGGGCGCGAGGTGTCCTGGAAGTGGCTGATGGAGGGCTCCAAGCTCGATATCGCCCCGAAGGAATTCAAGGCGGGCCCGGGCTTTTTCCCGAAGACCCCCAATCCGGGCGAGACCGAGCTCGTCTGATCGGCTTCGGTAACCATTAAAAAGGCCCGCCGGCGTTCGTCGGCGGGCCTTTTTTTTACACGCCCACCCGGGGCGGAAAGTGGTGCCAGAGGCCGGGATTGAACCGGCGACCAAAGGCTTATGAGTCCTCTGCTCTACCACTGAGCTACTCTGGCGTGGAGGGCGGGAAGGTGGCGTTTTGCCTCGGGAGAATCCAGCCCAAACTTCGCCGCTTGCGGCCCCGGGCACGCCTCAAAAGTCCGCGGCCGCGCCGACGCCTTCCCAAGCCTCCAGCTCCCGCAGGCCGGCCGTGTGCCGTCGCCGCGCCTTGTCGGTCGCGTATTTGCCGAGCACCAGCCGCAGGGGAGGGGAGTCCGCGTCCACCGCCGCCAAAATCGCCGCCGCCGCCTTGGCCGGATCGCCCGGCTGACGCCCGCGGGTGCTCTCCACCAGCTTGCGGAATTTGCCGCTCGTGCCCGCATAGTCCGGCAGGGTCGCCGCCCCCGGCTCGAGGGACCGGCCCACAAAATCCGTGCGGAAGGGCCCCGGTTGCACGAGGGTGACCTTGATCCCGAGCGGGCGGGTCTCCGCCGCCACCGCCTCGCCCACGGCCTCCAGCGCGGCCTTCGCGGCCCCGTAAATCGAGAAACCCGGATAGTTGCTGATGGCCGCCGCGGCGCTGATGAAGACCAGATGGCCGCCCCGCTGCGCCCGCAGCTGCGGCAGGCTCGCCCGCACGACGTGCACGGCGCCGAGGAAATTCGTCTCCCACTGCCGCCGCATCTGTTCCTCGGTCAGCTCCTCGAGGGCGCCGAGCAGGCCGAAGCCCGCGTTGTTGACCACCACGTCGATCCGGCCGAAGGCCGCCAGCGCCGCGGACACGGCGGCCGAGGCCTCCCCCGGGGCGGCGACATCCAGCCGCAGCGCCCGCACGCGCTCCGGCGCCCCCGCCACCAGATCCGCCAGGGTGCCGGGATCCCGCGCGGAGGCGGCCACGTGGTCGCCACGCGCCAGCGCGGCTGCAGCGATCGCGCGACCGAGGCCGCGCGAGGCGCCCGTGATGAACCAGACCCGGGGAGAGGAGGGAGCCATAAGGTTGGTCAACGAAGCAGGTTGCCCCCCGGGCGCAAGGCGGCGCGCGGGTCCGCCGCGCCGGCAGGGCGCCATTCCCAGCTCGACCCCGGTCCCACGCCCGGGATGATGCGCCCGCTTTTCCCCGCGCCGGTGCGCGGGGGCGAACGGCAGCGTTCTTCGCCCGCATCCCCACCTCCCCAACCCTCCCCCTTTCCCCGGATTCCCCGCATGCCTTCGCCGCTCCCCCGCCTCCCGCTCCTCTGGCCGCTGCTCCTCGGGATCCTCGCGCCGCGCGTCCCCGCCCAGACCGCCCCACCACGGCCCGCCCCGGCCCCGGTGGATCCGGTCGTGCGCACCCCCTTCACGGTCTCGACCGCCAAGGACACCGGCTATGCCGCCAGCGAAACCCTTGCCGGTACCCGGATGCGCACCAGCCTCCGCGATGTCGGCGCCTCGCTCACGGTCCTCACGCCCGAGTTCCTCTAGGACCTCGCCGCCAACTCGCTCGACAAGGCCCTGCTTTACACGCCGAGCGTCGACTCGGTGGAGGGCGACAACGTCGATGCCAACCGCGCCTCGGGCCAGTTTCTGCGCTTCGGCACCGGCCAGCAGTACTCGATCCGGGGCTTCGTCTCGAACAACGGCGAGCAGGGTCTTGCCCACGACTTCTTCTCCGCGCTGGAGCCGAACGACGCCTACAATCTGGAGCGCATCACCCTCTCCCGCGGCCCCAACGCCCTCCTGATCGGGGTCGGCAATCCTCAGGGCGCCGCCGTCACCACCACCAAGCGTGCGCAGCTCGCGGCCCGCCGCACGCAGGTGCAGCTCCAGTACGACCGCTGGAGCTCCCGCCGCGCCGCCCTGGAGCACAACCAGCCCCTCGTGCCCGGCCGCCTGGCGCTCCGCCGGAACCTCCTCCACGACGAGAAGCGCGAGTTCCGCCTGTTCGAGGGCCGCAAGCAGGACCGCCTCACCCCGGCGTCACCGCCCGCCCGTTCCGCGACACCGTCGTCACGCTCAACCACGAGAGCTACAGCCTGAACCGCAACGTCGCCCCGCTCACCTGGGCCCTCGGCGGCCCCCACATCCTCCGCACGCGGGTCTACTTCGTGAACGGGCAGGTGCCCTATCCGCTGCCGGATCGGTTCCAGATCGCGCGCAACCTGGCGCAGCTCAACGGCCGCACCCTCGTCGGGGCCAACGCGAACGACGCCGCCCCCGTCAACCTTGGCCTCCGGCAATTCCTGAACTCGACCAAGGCCCGCTCCACCAATGACGCCGCCTCCTTCGGCTGGCCGGCCCGCTGGTTCGCCGGGCGCCTCGTCACCGTCATCGGCCACCGCCGCGACGCCACCCGCAGTTACGGCGTGCCCGACGTCCGCGGCTTCATCGACCCTGCGATCCCCCTTTCCGCGACCGATCCGCTGCGGCGCTATTTCTCCCCCTCGCGCCAGATCCCCCTCGAGCGCAAGCCGAGCGTCTCCGCCGCCGGCATCTCCCGCACTGTGGGCGCGGTCTGGCACATGCTGCCGTGGCTCTCGTTTACCTACAACCGCTCCAATAACTTCCGGCCGGTCGGCAACGCCTCCTGGCGCAACTTCGAGGACGTGCCCGCGCCCAACTCCACCGGGAAGACCGAGGACTACGGCCTCCGCCTCTCCCTGCTCGGCGGCCGCCTGTCAGTCTCCGCGAACCGGTTCACTAACGCCGCGACCGACCAGGCGCGCAACGCGAACGCGTACTCGGGCAACATCAAGAACATCCTCGCCCGCCTCCGCTCCAATTACCGGGACGCCCGCGACCCGAACTTCGCCGCGATGGCCCCGTCCGGGGTCTATCCGGCCGACTCCACCGACGTCAGCGACACGTGGAGCTTCCAGGCCGAGGGCTACGAGCTGAGCGTCGTCTTCAACCCCTCGCCCCGCTGGCGCGTGGCCCTCACCGGCAGCAGCAACGAGAACACCCTCGGCACGCACCTCGCCTCGCTCGGACGCTACCTGAACACCACCACTCCCTACCAGGGGCTCGCCACCTGGCGCCGCTTCGCCGGCGAGCTCCGCCGCGTCGAGGCCGGGCAGCGCTCCTCCGCCTTCGACCTCGACCCGGCCAATGCCGCCGCCCGCGCGCAGGTGGGCACCGACGCGCTCTACCTAGAGCAGCAGACCGCCGCCGCCGAGAAGGTCTACCTCGACGAGCTCGCGATCGAGGGCGCCGCCACGCACCGCAACGGCAAGTACGCCCTCAACGGCCTCGCCACCCACACCTTCGCCCGCGACGGCGCCCTCAAAGGCTGGTCGGTCGGCGGCAACTTCCGCTGGCGCAGCGCCAACACCGTCGGTTTCGAGCGGGGCCTCGTCGCCGGCGCGCCGACCGGGATCATCAATCCCTCCCGCCCGATCAAGGACCGGGACTGCTGGGACCTCGGCGCGATGCTGGCCCACGAGCGCCGGATCTTCCGCGACGTCACGCTCCGCACGCAGCTCAACGTGGAGAACCTGTTCGACTGGAGCGGCGCCCGGCTGGTTGCGAGTGACTACGACACCGAGGGCGTGCTCGGGGCGACCCACGCCCTGGTGCCCATCCGCTGGGAACTGCGCCGACCGCGGAATTTCATCCTGACCGCTACCTTCGGCTTTTAAACCCCGCGGGCCTTAAGGGCGGAATGCGATGCCTCCCCTTAGTGCCCGTGGCCGGTCGGTTTCGGGGGATAAGGGGCACTCCTTACTCCAGCCCCAGATCTCGCGTCTGGGGTGAGGGGCGAGTGGGTTTTACACCTTCGGGATCCGCCGTGGTGCCTTCTTGGGGCTAAGTCCGGAGGTCCGCGAGTAGCGCGCGCAGTTCCTGCTCCGGCTCCTCATGGTGCTGGTCCACCGCCAGCCGGAGGGCCGACTCCAGCCACGGCCGCGCTTCTGCCGTTCGGGCCAAACCGAGGAGGACCTTGCCCAATAGAATCCGCGGCATCATCCAGTCCGCCTTACCCTCCGCACAGGTTTGGAAGTGGACCAGCGCCTCCTCCACCCGACCTTCGGCCACCAGTGCCTGTGCGAGGCTGAACCGGAAGAGCTCATTCCCCGGCTGGCGAGAGACGAGGGCTGCAAAGTGTTCCCGGCGTGACGGCACGCTCAGCCTGCCTCCACGTAGACCGCTACCGCCGTGGCGTTGTCCGGCCCGCCCCGCCGCAGCGCCACTTCCACCATTCGGTCCACCGCATCTTGTGGCTCCGCTGTGGCGGCCAGTAGGTCCTGCAGCTCAGGATCCGGGACCAATCGCGAGATACCGTCCGTGCAGAAGACGTACCGGTCTCCGGCCAGCATCGGGCGAAGCGTCACGTCGATCTCCAGCGGGGGCGGCTGGCCGATGCAGCGGGTGAGGGCCCCACGCTGCGAAGCCGGATAATAGATCTTCTCACCCTTGGCCCGACGACGCCGCACTTCGTTTTCGACCGAGTGATCCTCCGTGAGCAGTTCCAGCACCCCCGCCCGCCAGCCATAACAGCGGGAATCTCCGACGTGGGCCAACCGCAGCGCGCTTCCGGCGAGGCTTCCGACCGTCAGCGTGGTGCCGATGCCTACCGCCGGGCTGATGCGCCGGCCCAGCAGGGCCACGGAATCATTGGCCTCGCGCAGGGCAGCTGCCAGATCGGGGTCCGCAGAGCCGTCCGCCGCCATCCACCGGGCAAAAGCCTCCACCGCGAGCTGAGCGGCCTCCGCGCCCCCCGGCAACCCGCCAACCCCGTCCGCCACGCCGAACAGCCGACCAGCGGCGTCGAGGAGGAAGCGATCCTGGTTTTCCCGGCGCACCCGCCCGATGTCGGTCGCGGCGGCGGCGTGCAGAGTCAGCATCGGAGCAAGATTAACAGCCGCCGGCGTTCAGGCGAAAGGACGAAATTTCTCCTCTCGATTCGCCCGGGAAAGCTGGGTGAAGGCGGGCTGCGGCAGGGAATCGAGAAAGAGCCGTCCATACGTCTTGGCCAGCACCCGGGCGTCCAGCAGGGTGATCACACCCCGGTCCGAGGCCGAGCGGATCAGCCGACCCACGCCCTGCCGGAACTTCATCAGGGCATCGGGTAGGGTAAGCTCTTGGAAGGGGTTGCCGCCCTCCTCGCGCAGGTGGTCGCAGCGCGCCTCGGTCACCGGATGGTCCGGGGGATCAAAAGGCAGGCGGGTGATAATGACCTGCGCCAGCGCGTCGCCGGGCACATCGATCCCCGTCCAGAAACTGTCCGTGCCCAGCAGTACGGCGTTACCCGCCGCGCGCATTCGTCGGGTCAGCTCTGTGCGCGAGAGATCCGCGCCTTGGCAGAGCAGCGGCCGCCCCTCTGCCCGCAGCACCGGCTCTAGGGTCTGCGCGACCGCGCGGAGGTCGGTGTAGCTGGTGAAGAGGACCAGGGAGCCGCCGCGCACCCGGGTGCAACAGAACGCCACGTAATCGGCAAGGATGTCGAGGGCGAGCCGGGCGTCCTTCGCAGAGGGCAGGGGCACATCCGCGGCAACATACACCCGCATGTTCCGCGCATAATCGAACGGCGAGCGTACGAGGCCCGTGCGGGCCTCGCCCGCGCCGAGGCGCTGTGCGAACGCGCCGACCTGCCCGCCCAGGGCGAGGGTAGCACTGGTGCAGACCACGGAGGTTCGCCGGCCAAATAGGTGCTGGCGCAGGGCCGGAGCGATCTCCAGCGGCGCGCTACGCAGGGTCACGATCGTCTGCTGCCGCCCGGATCGCTCCGCCCAGTACACGTGCCCCGGGGCACCCAGACTAAGCCATTCCGTCAGGCCGCCCTGAATGCCCTTCAGCCGCTGGCGTTGCTCCAGGAGTTCATCCCGGTCACGCCCTTCCTCCATCCGGTCCGCCTTTTCGGCCAGCAGGCGCTCCAGGGCCCCGAGCGGGCCTTCCAGCATCGGCGCCACGGGCTCGGCCTGGCGCAGGCGGACGACGCTCCGGGCGGCGAGCAGGGTGTCCGCGATCGAGGCGAAGAACTCCTCCGCCGCGGCGAGCGCGTCCTCCACGAGTTGTGGCCCGGCCGGATCCCCGAGCCGCCGCAGGAGCCCCCGGCGCGTGCGGGGATTATGGAGGTACTTCAGCGCGCGGTCGACGCCGAAGCTGGAGAGGCTGAGGCCGAAGTGGTCGGTGGCCACCTCGGGCACGGTGTGGGCCTCGTCCAGGACCACAAAGTCGTCCGCCAGTAGGACTCCGCGGGCGTCGGCCGGGGCCCCCTGGGCCTGCGCCCCGCCGGCATTAATCAGGGCGAAGAGGAGCGCGTGGTTCACGATGACCACGTTGGCCTGGCGGAGGCGCGCGCGGGCCTGCTGGTAGAAGCAGCGGTCCCCGTCGCAATGCTTGCGCGAGCAGGCTGAGGAATCCGCGCTCACGACGTCCCAGACCTCCGCCCGGGGCGGGGGGCGCAATTCGTGCCGCAGGCCGGTGCGCGTCTCCTCCGCCCAGTCGGCGAGGCGCTGCAGCTCATCGTACTCGGCGTCGGCGAGGAGGGTCGCCCGTTCGGCGAGGGCGTGCGCGAGCCGCGTGGTGCAGAGGTAATTGCCCTTGCCGACCAGCACCGTGGCCCGGAAATCCGCGTAGCGCGCCAGCTCCGGCGTGCCGCGGAACAGCCGCCGGCACTTCGGCAGGTCGCTCTCCTCCAGCTGCTCCTGCAGCGCGATAGTGTGGGTCGAGACGATTAGCGGCCGCGACTGGTCCACCGCGTGGATGATGCCCGGTACGAGGTAGGCGAGCGACTTGCCCACGCCCGTGCCCGCCTCGAAGAGCAGGGGCTCGTCGTCTGCCACGGCCCCGGCGACGGCCCGCGCCATCTCCTCCTGCTGCGGCCGGTGCTCTAGCCCGAGGGCGGAGCTCAGCCAGCCCTCCGCCGCGAAGGTGCGCGCGGCCAGCTCCGGCGCGAGGGCCGGCGGAGGCGGACTGGAATCGGTGTCGTCGCGGAGGCCGATCATCGCGGGTCGGCAAGGAAGCCCCGGCCCGCCGCCGCCCGCAATTGAAATTGCCGCCCGCTCCCCGCCGCCGCACCGTGCCACGATGAGCGAGCAAGCAGGCGCAGGGGAGGACTGGATCGCCGGGCTGGCCCGCTTCCTCAACGAGGAACAGGGGGTCAACGCGGTGCGGATCGACCCCGTCTCGCGCCGCGTTTCGGTCGCCACCTGGGGGCGCGCGCCGGTGCCGGGCCTCGAGGAACGGCTCGCGGCCGCGATCGCCGCCGTCACGACCCGCAGCACGGAGAACCCGGCCGCGACCCCCGCTGGGTTTCGCCTTCGCCGCGAGGGCGGGATGACCGAGCTCGGCCGCCTCGCTGGATCCACCGCGGAGAAACTCTGGCTGTGGCGCGAGATGGAGTGGCCGGAGATCCGGGCCGAGGCCGCGCCGGAGGAGCAGGAGTGGAAGTTCCTCGCTCTGCTCGCCACGCTCTGCGGCGCCGCCGGCCTCGCCGCCTCCGCCGCCGGGCACTTTCTCCCGGAATGGCCTTGGCTCGCGCGGGGCCTCTTCCTGCTCGCCCTCGCCGCCGGGGCCTGGGACGCCGCGATCGACACGTGGGCCAGCCTCCGGAAACGCGCGATCGACATCCATTTCCTGATGCTCGCGGTCGCGACCGGTGCGGTCCTCATCGGTGCCTGGGGCGAGGCGGTGCTGCTACTGTTCCTCTTCTCCGCCTCCGGCGCGATGGAGGGTTACGCCCTGCACCGGACCCAGCGCGAGGTCGGCTCGTTGCTGAAGTCCGCCCCGAAACAGGCCACGCTGCTCGACGCCGACGGCCGGGAACGCGAGGTCGCCGTTGAGGCGGTGCGCCCCGGCCAGCGGCTGCGCGTGCGCCCGGGACAGGCCTTCGCGGCGGACGGCAGCGTGGTCGCGGGCCGCAGCGCCAGCGACGAGTCCGCCCTCACCGGCGAGGCCAACCCCGTCCCGAAGGCCCCGGGCGATCCCGTCTACAGCGGCACGCTCAATCTCTGGGGCCAGGTGGACTTCGACGTCACCCGGCTCCCGGCCGAGAGTACGCTCCAGCGCATCATTCGGCTCATCCAGACTGCCCAGAAGCTGAAGGCCCCCAGCGAGCGCCTCACGGATCGTTTCGGCACCGGCTACACCTACCTCGTTATTGGCGGCTCCGCGCTGATGTTCCTCGTCTGGTGGCTCGGCTTCGGCCTGCCTGCGTTCGCTCAGGAAGGTGAGACGCGGTCTGCCTTCTACCGCGCGATGACCCTGATGGTGGTCGCCAGCCCCTGCGCCCTCGTGCTCTCGATCCCCTCCGCCATCCTCGCGTCCATCGCTTGGGGCGCCCGCCACGGCGTGCTCTTCCGGGGCGGCGCGGCCATCGAGCGGTTGGCCGATGTCGATGCCGTGGCCCTCGACAAGACGGGGACGCTGACGACGGGGGAGCTCGCCGTGGCCGGCTGCGAGAGCTTCCCGCCGGGCCGCGAACGCGAGGTGCTGGAGCTGGCCTATGCGCTCGAGGCGAAGTCCCAGCATCCGATCGCGCGGGCGATCGTCCGCCATGCCCAGGCCCACGGTGTCCGCGAGCTGCCCGTGGACGACTTCCGGTCCCTTACCGGCCAGGGCGTCCAGGGCAGGGTGGGGGAAACGACGCTGCTGCTCGGGCGCCGCGAGTTGCTCGAGGCCGGCCCGCTGGCCGCGTGGGCCCGGCAGCTCCCGCCCGCCGACGCGGACCTCAGCGAGGTCTGGGTCCTCGGCCGCGACCTCGTCGGCCGCATCCTGCTGCGCGACCAGATCCGCGCGGAATCCCGCCGCGTGCTGGAGGAACTCAGCCGCGCCGGCATCCGCACGGTGATGCTGACCGGGGACCGCCGTCACGCCGCCGAGGCGGTGGCGCGGGAGCTTGGGGTTTCCGAGGTGCGGGCGGGGCTCAGCCCGGAGGACAAGGTGGCCGCGATCCAGGCGCTGCGCGCCGAGGGCCGCGTGGTCGCGATGGTCGGGGACGGGGTCAATGATGCGCCCAGCCTCGCGGCCGCGGACGTCAGCGTGGCGATGGGGGCGCGCGGCAGCGACGCGGCCCTCGAGCAGGCGGAGGTGATCCTGATGCACGACCGCATCGACAATTTCCTCGCGGCCGCCCGGCTGAGCCGTCGGGCGCGCGCGATCATTCGCCAGAACCTAGCCATTTCCCTCGGGGTGGTCCTCGTGATGGTCTTGGCCACGACCGTCGGCGTGGTCCCGCTGTCGATCGGCGTCGCGGCCCACGAGGGTAGCACCCTCGTGGTCTGCCTCAATTCCCTGCGGTTGCTGTTCGGCCGGGCGGGGTAACTTTGGCCCTTCCGTCCGCGTCCCCGCCCCTGGTCCCGCCATTTCCCTCGCTGATGAAAACCGCCGTTCCGCCGCTCATCCTGATCCTCGCTGGTTTGCTGCTGGCGGGCTGCACTTTGCCCTCCTCGCGCCGGGTGGTGCCCGCGGGACAGGCGAACGTCCTGCAGCGCAGCGACCTCGGGGTCGTCACCAGTGTGCGCGAGGTGAACATCGAGGGCCGGCGCACCGGCCTCGGGACCCTCGGGGGCGGGATGGTGGGGGCGGCCGCGGGCAGCGGGGGCCGGGGCGTGGGCGGTGCGCTGGTGCAGGCCTCGGCGGCCGTGGCCGGTGCGGTGGCCGGTCAGGCGGTGGAGGAGGCGGCGACGCGCCAGCGGGCGCAGGAGATCACCGTGCGGCTGGAGGATGGCAGCACCGTCACCGTCGTGCAGGAGGCCTCCACGGGGCTCTTTATGGACGGCGACCGCGTGCGGGTGCTGCACGGCGGCGGCCAGGCCCGGGTGACGATGGCGGTGCCCTGAGCAGACGCTTGGCGGCAGTGCCATGCCGGGCCATGGCCCCCGGCCGCTTTTCCCGCCGGGCTGGCCGCCCGGTCTCCGGGCGTGGCTTGGTCCGGCCGTGGCTCGGGCTGCCAAGGGGTGCCCGGGGTGAAGAGGCGCGATTCAGCACCTCATCCCTCTCGAGGTGGCGCAGAGGATGTATCGCGATCAAGGGTGGCCAGTTCGAGAGCTCCCGTGGCTCGAACTCCGTTGGGTGGTGTGACGGGTCGTTCCGGTTTTTTTCCTCCGCGAGCCCAGGGGCGGTTGGCGCGGCGAGGGTGGGCGCGCGCGAGCCGACGCTGCCCCGCGAGGCAACTTGCCGTCGTCCAGACCGATGCGCCCATCGTGGCGAATTTGCGCTGGCGCCGAAGCGCCGGATTGGTCCCGGGGGCAAAGACACCCCGCCGGGCGGCGTTGATCCTGCGCGACCACGGGAGCGGGCGGGAAGCGGCGCTCAACTGGCGGGTGGCCATGGGAAAACGGCTTGCCATCCGAACCTTTGATTTTGTTGCCTACGGAATGATCCCTTCACTCCCCGCGCTTCGCCTCTTCGGCGCCCTCGTGGCGCTATGGGTCCTCCCCGCCGGTCTCCACGCCGCTGCCGCCACTGAACTGGGTGAGGCGGCAGGTTCGATTTCTGTCCCGGGAACGAGATCCGAGGCGGAAGTACAGGACGTGGTCGTCAGGGCTTTGGTTGGCAGGCAGTGGGAGGTCGTCTCGAAGGGCCCGGACCGCGTGGTGGGCTACCTGAAGCACCGCGGCAATGAGGCGACGCTGACGATCGTCTATTCCGCCGCGAAGATCGACCTATTCTGCGTGGGTTGGAAGATCGACAAGGCCGGCGTTCGTCAGAAGCCTGAACAGCCGAAAGGCTGGCTGAATTACATCAAGGCTGATATCTCGAAGATCCTCAGCCGGACGGGCGCTGCCGCGCCCTGATTTGCGAAGAAGTTTACGGATCGCCAACTCCGGCCAGGCCAAGTCCTCCCGCACCCGCTCACCCCCGGTTCGTTCCCCTGCCTCCAGTCTGGTTTGGCAGTCACTTCCCCGTCCCGCCTTTCTGTTCCTGATGGCCGGCTGATCCCCGTGGGCATTCCTCTCCGATTGCCGGCCGGAAATCTTGCGGATCTGCGGTAACAACCCTGCTGCATGTCATCCAATCATCCTTCCCTGCCGCCCGGCAATTTTGTCGGAGGAAAGTTCGTGTCCGCTGAACGTACTGAGTGACTATGGAGACTGCGACCAGTCCGGATGAAAAGTGGGATGTGATAGTGATCGGCGGCTCCCTGGCAGGGGCAGCCACCGCCTCCCTGCTTCTGCGACGCGACCCGGGGCTTCGCATCCTGATCCTGGAGCGCTCCGCCCGTTTTTCACGCCGGGTTGGCGAATCCACGGTAGAGATCAGCGCGTTCTTCCTGGGGCGAGTACTTGGTCTCACCGGGCACCTGCTGGAGAGCCACCTTCCCAAGCAGGGAATGCGTTTCTGGTTCACCAATGAGCGTGCCCGGTCGATCGACCAGTGCAGCGAGACGGGGCCGCGCTACAATGTGCGTCTCCCGGGCTACCAGGTGGACCGTTCGGTTCTCGACGAGCACCTCCTAGCCAAAGTGGTGGGCGAAGGTGCGGTGGCGCGGCGGTCCGTGCGGATCCGTCGCGTCCAGTTGGTCGAGGGCGGAAGGCAAACCGTGAGTTGGGAGGGCGCGGACGCGATGCCCAAGGTGGCCCACGCCCGGTGGGTGGTGGATGCTTCCGGGAGTGCGGCCCTGCTGGCGCGGCAGGAGGGTTGGCTGGTGCAGAATCGGGCCCACCCCACTGCCGCTTGCTGGAGCCGGTGGTCAGGCGTCAAGTCATTGGATGGTCAGGAATTGGGTGCGCGATATCCGGCGTGGATGGGCAAGGTGAAAGGTTTGCGCTCCACCGCCACCAATCATATCGCGGGTCTCGGGTGGTGGGCTTGGTTCATCCCGCTCAAGGGAGGGGATGTCAGCGTCGGCGTGGTCTATGACCAGCGGATCACGGAGCTGCCCCCGGGGCCCTCGCTGGGATCCCGGCTGAAGGCGATGCTCGACCAGCACCCCGCGGCAAGGGAGATGCTCGCGGAAGCGCACTGGCGCGAAGGCGACGTGCATTTCCGCCGCAACCTGGCCTACAGCAGTTCGACTTTCGCGACCGACGGCGCGGTTCTGGTGGGTGACGCAGCTGGCTTCATGGATCCCTTCTATTCGCCGGGGATGGACTTTGTCGCGTACTCCGCGACCGCGGCCGCCGCCCTGATTCGCGATGGCTTGCGGGGCCGTCCGGTTCCCCCCCGGGTAAGCCGGCACAACGCGGAGTTCGCGCTGAGCTACCAGCGGTGGTTCGACGCTGTTTACCGGGACAAGTATTTCTACATGGGTGATCAGGAGTTGATGACGCTGGCCTTCCGGCTTGATCTGGGACTGTATTACTTGGGGATGGTGGCGCCGGCGTTCCTGCGTGGGGAGCAATCGCTGGAGCATCCGCCTTTCACCCATCCGCGGTCCGCGTGGGCTTTCCGACTGATGTCCTGCTACAACCGCCGTTTCGCGGCCATTGCCGAGTCGCGGCGGAGGCGGGGAACGTGGGGCCAGCGGAATGACCGGGTGTTCTTCGGGTTCACCAGTTACGAGTTCAACCTCCGATTGCCCTTCCGGGTCGTGGGCCTCCTGGGTTCTTGGCTGCGGCTGGAGTTGCGGGAAGGTTGGCGTTCGTGGTTTTCCCGCGCCAAGGAAACGCGCGCCCCGACGCTGCCCTTGACGCTCTCCGTGGAATCAAGTTAGGGGGCCTTCGTGTCATATGGAAAAAAGCCCCTCACTCCCGGAGCCCTCTTCGAGCAATACGGTCCGCAAAGAGCCCCTGTGTGATTTTCCGGAGGAGGTCCGGGAGGCCTTCCGTCGCCTGCGCGAGACCGGGGATCCGGCGGCTGCGGACACGGTCGTGCTCGCCATCGTGGCTGAGCATATGCCCCGGAAGGGCGTCCCCATCTCCGATCAATCGGCCCTGGTCGCCGACCTCGGGTTTGATTCCTTCGCGATCACGGAGATGATCTTCTTTGTGGAGGAGCTCTTTGAGGTGAGCATCTCGAACGCCGAAATCCTCGGGGTCAGCTCCGTGGCGGACCTCCGGGAGTTCGTCCGCGCCAAGCTTGCCAGCCGGGAGCCTCGCCCCGAATGAAGCGGCGCGCGGCCATCACCGGCATCGGCTTCATCACCAGCATCGGCAACGACCGGAAAGAAGTTTCGCTCAGTCTCCGCGAACTGCGGTCCGGCATCGTCCCCGTCCAGTTCCTCGGGAACCCGAATCTTCCGGTCAAGGTGGCCGGCACGGTCAAGGGGTTCGAGGTGGAATCCCCTCGCTGGCGGGATTGGCGCTTTCCCGAGCGCTACGCCGGTCTGGCGCGCGAGACCTTGCGGAGCTTGGCGCCCCACGGACTCTACGCGCTGTGCGCGGCGGAGCAGGCGATCGAGGACGCGGGCATCACGCGGGCGGATCTCGTGGATGGCGCGACCGGACTGTACTGTGCTTCCGCCGGTTCGGCGTTCCTGCTGCACCATCATCTGGCGCATATGCACGCGGTGCGGGGTGAGCGAGGCAACCCGATGGGGGTGGTGGCTTCGATCGCCGGGACGGTGAACTTCAATCTTGCCGCCCACTTCGGCATCCGCGGCGCGGTCGGGGGCTTCGCCGCCGCCTGCGCCTCCTCGAGCCATGCGCTGGGCTTCGCACTCGACGAGATCAGGCTGGGGCGGCAGGAGCGGATGCTGGTGGTCGGGGCGGAGGAGGTGAACGCGGAGACGGTTTTGCCCTTCGCGGGAATGCGCGCTCTCTCGGTCAATCCGGATGCGCGATCTGCCTCCCGCCCGTTCGATCACGGCCGGGATGGCTTTGTGGCCGCCGGCGGCGCGGTTTGTCTGGTGCTGGAAAGCCGCGAGGCCGCCGATCGCCGGGGCGCGAAGGTTTACGCCGAAGTCATCGGCTGGGGTCAGGCCGCCGACGGGCACAACGTGGCGATCTCGCACCCGGAGGGGGCTGGTTTGGCGCAGGCGATGCGCCGGGCGCTGGCGGACGCCGGGCTTGGGCCTTCAGCGGTGGACTACGTCAGCGCCCACGCCACCTCCACGCCCGCCGGTGACCGCTCTGAGGCGATCGCCCTCGGGGCGGTTTTCAGCGCGGCCGGGGCGCGTCCGCGTGTCAGCAGCACCAAGGGCATCACCGGACATCCTCTCTCCCTCTCTGGAGTGATGGAGGCGGCCTTTTGCGCGCTGTGCCTCGACGAGGGATTCATCCCCGGCAACGCCAATCTTCGCGTGCAGGATCCGGCCTGCGAGGGTCTGGATCTGCCCCGGGAAAGTCTCGCCGCGCGCCCGACGGTCGCCCTGAACAACAGCAGTGGTTTCGGCGGCAGCAACGTGTGCCACGTCCTGCACGCGGGCCGAACCTGACTGCGGGCCGCGGGTGGGACATCACGCTCCGGAATCCCCCGCGGCTTCCCCCCGCCTCGCGCGCTTAACCGGGCTTGCACGCCGCCCCCATCCTTTCTTGGCTGATCTATCCCGCCATGCCCGATCCACTCGTGTCCCGCCTCAAATCGCTGGTCGTCGCCACGCTCAAGCTCGAGGATATTACGCCGGATCAGATCGCCGACAATGAACCGCTGATCGGCTCGGGTTTGAATCTTGATTCGATCGATGCCCTCGAGCTGGTCGTCACTCTGGAGAAGGAGTTCGGGATCAAGATCGGCAGCAGCGAGGAGTCGCGCGCGGCGCTGGCGAGCATCGCCCACCTCGCGGAGTTCATTCGCGCGCGCGCGGATCCGGCCAAGCTTCCGCGCTGAGCCTCCTTGCCGACCTTGATCCCGAGCCCTCCGTTCACGACTGAAGTGAGGATTGAGGCGTGCGAATGCCTCACCGCCTTCGGGGGTACCGGGGAGACCGTGCGGGCCCTGTTGGCGGGTAGGGTCGCGTTGACTCCCCAGGCGGTCCTCGGATCCGCCGGCGGAGAACTGGTTCCCTTGGCGTTGCTCCGGGAACGCTCCTTCGAGGAGTCGGCCCCGCCGAACTGGCTGCCTGCGCTGGAGGCCCTCGCCGCGCAGGTGCCCGGGGAGGGATGGGGAACTGCCCGGCGGCCGGTCGTTATCTCCAGTAGTAATTTCGGCGTCGGCAGCCTCTACGCTTATCGCCGGACGGGCGACGCCGCGCATCTTGCCTATGGCACCCCCCACCTGTGCGTCGACTGGCTCGCCCGCCAGCTCGGCTGGGGGCCGAATTTCACGACCATTTCTCACGCCTGTGTCTCGGCCCACCTGGGTATCCTGCACGCCTCGCGCCTTTTGCACTCCGGGATGGCCGAACGGGTCCTGGTCTTCTCCTTCGACTTTCTGAGCCCCTTCGTGGCGGGTGGATTTCATGCCCTGCGGATTCTGAATGGCGGCTTCCCCGCGCCCTACGCGGTCCGGCCCAACGGCTCGATCGGATTAGGCGACGGGGCTGCCTTCGCCGTCCTGAGCAAGCGGGGAGGGGATTTCGTGATCCGGGCGCAGTCCGTACATAACGAGATGCACCACTTCACCGCCAATCAGGCCGACGGTCAGGGATTCTCCGCGTGCCTGTTGCCCCTGCAATCCGCGGCCGCCGGCATGCGGCTCTGGCTCAAGGGCCATGGCACCGGCACCCTCGAGGCTGGCCGGCTGGAAGCCGATGCGCTTGCTGGGATCTTTCCGGAGGCCGGACTGGTGGGCTGGAAAGGGAGCCTCGGGCATACCCTCGGCAGCTGCGGCCTGGTGGAGCTTGCGATCGCCTGTTCGTCGATCCGGGACGGACGGGCGCCGGGCACCGTCGGCGGAGGGCAGCCCAGCTTTCATGCTGGCGTGGCCCTGCAACCGTTTTCCACCCGGGAAATGGATGGCGTCGTGTGTGCCAGCAACGCGTTCGGCGGCGCCCACGCGGCGTTTCTTCTGAGCCATGATTGAGCAGTACCTCCACGCCATCAGCCTGGTAGAGGCGAGTCATGAGGACTTGGCCGCCACCCGGGAAAGGGTCCGCGATCGCTTTCCCCGCGGAGCGACCCGGCGGATGACACAGCTGGGCCTGCTGGTCAGTTCCACCCTCGATGCCTTGTCGCCTCAGCCCGAGGACACCCTCATCTACGCCTCCGCTTATGGGGAAACCTGCGCGCTCGAGGGATATCTGGAGAGCTTCCCCACTCCCAGTCCGACGCTCTTCCAGACCTCAATCCATCCCAGTGCCGTGCAGCAGGCGATGATCGGACGGCAGTCCCCGGTCCGGGAGTTCCTGCCGCTGACGGGCCGGCGGCATCTGGTCGGAGGCGCCCTCATCCCCGCGCTCATCTCCCCGGCGACGCGGGTGCTCCTGTGCGCGGGCGAGGAGAAGGGCACCTGGCTGCTGGAGCGGGGCATCGCCAGCGATCGCAGTTTCGCCCTGGCGATCGACCTTCGCCGCGAGCCCAACGGGGCGCTCGCCCGGTTCGGCGTCACCCCGGTTCCCGATGATGTGCCCATGTCGGACCTTGGGCTCGGGGCCTTCTTTGACGGCCTGCGGGATCGCCGTGACCTCGAACTGGTGGCTGCTCCCGGACTCCTGGTCGGTCTCTCCTGGTTGTGAGCGGGGTCATGGAGCGGATGGGTTCTCCGGAAAACGCGGCGCCTGTCCGCAACCCGGGCCCCGCCTGGGGCTACCGTTTTCTTATCGCCTGCGACGCGATCTTGCCGGAACTGATCTTTCGACCCTTGCGCTGGCTGGGAACCCTGGTCGCTGTGCCGCTGCTGTCCGATCGACGGCGCCACTCCGAGGCCTATTTGGAGACGATCCTGGCCCGACCGCCCAGCACGCGGGAAGTTCTGCGCCATTTTTTCGCCTTTGAGGAGTTCCTGATGCTGCGCTTGCGCATCGCGCGTGGCCGTCCGCATCGCGGAGTGCTGGCCCCCGACGCGCTCGGGTTCCACGAGTTGATGTTCTCGGGCGAACAGGCCCTCCTGGGGTCCTTTCATGTCGGGCATTCCGACCTGATCGGCTTTCTCGTCGGTCCCCAGGAAAGGCGGAAAGTGTTCATGGTGCGCCAGCGCGTCGGGAACTCTCTCGATACCGAGATTCTGGGCAGCCAATTCCGTCAGTGGGTCAGCTACATCTGGGTGAACCGTCCCGAAAACCTACTATTCGCCATCAAGGATGCGATCGCCGCGGGGGGCTCCGTCGCCATGAAATGCGACCGGACCGAGTTCGGATCGAAGGCCGAGGAATTCCTGTTCCTGGGTGCGCGCAGGTCGTTCCCGCTGTCGATTTATCACCTTTCCATCCTCTTTCGCCTGCCCGTGGTCCTCGCGGTCGGGCTTCCCGCCGGCCCGGGGTGCACGCGCGTCCACAGCTCGCCCATTTTCCGCCCCGACGGGTCCGGCAAGGCGGAGAATCTGGGGCGGGCCCGCGCCCACTTCCAGGAGTTTCTGGCGCGACTCGAGGACCAGCTGCGCGCGGATCCCTTCCTCTGGTTCAACTTCGCCCCGCTCCCAGCCACCGGCCGATGAAGATTCCGCGGAGACTGGCGAGATTGTACCACTACCCGGTGAACCTGCTCTCCTGGGCGATCTTTGCCCTGGTGGGGCTGGTCCTGAACGCGCTCTGCGCCCCGCTGTTGCTGCTGGGCGCCCGGCCCCGTCTGGGGGCGCTGGTCCGCGACTTGATCCGAAGGCTTTTTGTCGCGTGGTGCGGATGGCTGGGATTCACTCGTCTGGTCCGCGTCCGGTTCCACGGCTTCACGGCTCAAGCGATGGCAGGACCCGCGGTCTATGTCTCGAACCATCCCGGACTCATGGACGCCACCTTCCTGCTCTCCCGTCTCCCGGACACGATCTGCATCTTCAAGCCAGCCGTGATGCGGAATCCGGTTCTCGGTCCCGCGGCCCTGATGGCGGGCTATGCCTCCGGGGGGAGTGGCTTGGATTTGCTCCGGGAAGTCACCGACCGGATCAAAGCCGGTCGCTCGCTGCTCATCTTTCCCGAAGGGACCCGCACCGCGCAGGACGTCCGCCTGAACCCATTGCGCCCCGGGTTTGCCCTGATCGCCGCCCGGGCTCGCGTTCCCATCCGGGTGATCCTCATTCACGCCCCCCGGGATTTGCTGCCCAAGGGCTGGCCGTGGTGGCGTCCGCCGGCTTTCCCGGCGCAGGTCGATCTGACCTTGGGCCCGGAACTGGCTTCCGCGCAGGCCTGCAATGCCCGGGATCTGACGGAGCGGGTCGCGCTTGCGCTCTCCACCGGGCTCGCCTCACCCTTTCCCCTCACGGCCCCTGCGCGGCCCCTTGTCCAACTTGAGGAGTGAAGTCAGAACCCCCAGAGACGTCCGCGCGTGATCCTTTAGGTTGTGTTGCCGCCGGACCCCGGCCGGCCGCCCACCCGTTCCTGCCGGCCCAGTGGGCGGTGCCCGCCGGGCAAGCGTGATCCCCGGCCCTTGCCCTCATGCCAGCCTCAACGACCCACCTAGTACTCATCCCCGCCTTCAACGCCGGGAACCGTCTGGTCACCACGCTCCTCTCGGCGCTGGAGGAATGGAGCCCGGTCTGGGTGGTCGACGATGGCAGCACCGATGGAAGTGTGGATGCCGCGCTGCGGCTGGCGGAGCGGGATCCCCGGGTGCGCGTGCTCGTCCGGCCGCGGAACGGCGGCAAGGGTGCCGCGATCGAAACCGGCCTTGCAGCCGCCTTGGCCTCTGGCTTCACCCACGTGCTGACCTTGGACGCGGACGGCCAGCATCCGTCGCACCAGATCGGGCCCTTCATGGAGGCGTCCGCGGCTCGCCCGGAATCTCTGGTGTTGGGCCGGCCGGTTTTCGGCCCCGAGGCTCCCCGGGTGAGACTCCACGGGCGCAAGCTGAGCGTCTGGCTGGCCTGGGCCGAAATCCTGGGACCGGGAATCGACGATCCGCTGTTTGGATTCCGCGTCTATCCGGCGGACGCCCTCCGGCGTGCCTTGGCCGAGACCCGGTTCGCGCGCGGCTTTGACTTTGACCCGGAGGTGGCGGTCCGGATGGCTTGGCGAGGGGTTCCCCTCTTGAACCTGGCCGCGCCCTGCCGCTACCTGGCGCCGGAAGACGGGGGCGTCTCCCACTTCAAGTACGTGCGCGACAACGTCAGGCTTTGCTCGCTTCACGTCCGGCTCCTCACCCAGCTCTTCCTGTGGCGATGGATTGCGGTGTGGCGGGCGCGCGGCGCGCGGCGCGGAGGACTTTCTCGATGAACACGATCCAGCGGTCTGCTCCCCGGGCTCCCGCCGCGCGCCCGCTCGCGCTGCTGCTGGCTGCCGCAGCCGTCCTGGCCTCGGCGCAACCGCCGGTAGGAGAAGGGGCGGAGCAGGGTTTTGTCCGCATCGAGCCTGCGCGGGACGCGGACTGGAGGGCTTTGTTCGCGGGGCTCGCCTCGCCGGGCAACCGGCAAGCCAAATTCGAGGAACGCAGGTATTTCCCTTTCCGGCGCGATCCCGTGGTGCTGAGCGGCGAGATCCGCATCTCCCCGGGAAGAGGACTCAGCCTGAGTTACTTGGCTCCCGCCCGGAACGTGGTGATCGTGGATGGGAAGGGGTTGCTGTTACGGAATGAGGTGGGGGAGGAGCGCGAGGCCCCGCCGGACGACCGGATCCGTACCGCGGCCTCGACTTTGGCCAGACTGCTGCAGGTCGACCTGGCGGCGCTGGGGCAGGACTTTGAGATTCACGGCCGACGTGAGGGATCAACCTGGTCCCTCCTGCTGCGCCCGCGCCAAGAGGCCCTGGCTGGGATCGTCGGGCGAATCGGTCTTGCCGGAGAGGGCACCGCGATGCGGCGCATCACGATGGGCAGGTCGGCTGCCCAGCGGATCGAGATCGAGATCACCGATGCGCGGGATGGGTTGTTGTTCACCGCGGACACGTTGCGGCAGTTCTTCAGGTGATCTCTCTCTGAAGATGCGCGCCCCCTTATCCCTTTCGTTTCCTGGTTCTGCGCCTCCCGTGCCGGCCGAGGCCTGGGGCCGGCACGGGGCCCGCGCCCCGCGTTTCCGGGCCAGCCGCGAAGCCTCGTGCGACCGCCCGGGTGGAACATGATCAGGGCTGGAATCACCTCCAGGCTTGCGGTTCGCGCCGTGCTCGTCGCGTTCGCGCTCGGCAGCGCGGCGTGGCTGGGCTGCCTGGACTATGCGGCGAAGATTTCAACCAGTGTCCTCGAACTGATCCCCCCCGGGGAGCAGACCCGGGAGGTGCTCGTGATGCGATCGCTCGCGGAAGGCCCGCAGGCGCAGGTGTTGCTCTTTGCTCTGGCAGATCGGGACGCTCCCCAGCGCTCATTGGGCGCCTTGGCCACGGCGTTCGCCGATGAGTTACGGCGTTCACCGGCGATTGCGGAGGCGGTCGCGCTCGGGGTCCCAGCCGCGGACGAAGCTCTCGGTCGGGCATTGTTTGAGCACCGTCTGCGGTGGCTGCTTCCTGCCTGGCTCGCCCGCATGCACCGGGAGTACAATGGAGGCCCAGGGAACGAGGCCGGTTTTCCGGCTTGGATGGCAGAGCGTGCGGCCGCCGACTTGGAGCGTTTCCTTGCACGCCCCGAGGCGGTTGGCATGCAGGAGCTGCTGTCGCGCGACCCTCTGCTCCTGCTGCCCACGCTGGCCCATGAGGGCGAAAAGATGCTCCCGCTCGGGGGTTCCGGCCGGGAGGGCCTGATCTGGGCCCGGATGCGCGGCTCCCCCTTCAGCGAGGAGGGGCAGAGTCCCGTCTTCGCCGCCATCGAACAGGCGCGGGTGGCCGCCGGGATCGATCGCGAAGGGCTGGAGCTCAAATGGACCGGACTGAATCGCTTCGCCGCGGCCAGCCGTGCGCGCATCGAGTCGGAAGTCCGGTGGCTGAACCTTTTCTCGCTCGTCGCGGTCGTCCTGTGCAGCCTCGTTTTCGTCCGGCGGATCCTGCAGCTGCTCCACCTGGTGCCGGTCATGCTGCTCTCGTTGCTGGGGGCCTGGACGGTCACCACCCTGGTCTTCGAGCGCACCCACATCCTCGTCTTTGTGCTCGGTTCCGTGCTCGGCGGCGTGGCGATCGACTATGGCTTCTACCTTTTCATGCAGTCGGACGCCTACGAGGGCGAACCCTACGGCCGGAAGTTGAGACGCCTGCTGCCCTCCCTGCTGGCCAGCTGCCTCACCACGACCCTCGGTTTCCTGCTGCTGCTCTTTTCGGACCTGCCGCTCATTCGTCAGCTCGGGGTGTTCGTCGCGGCCGGTCTCCTCTGCGCCCTCGGCGCGGCGATGCTGTATTTCGCCCAGCTGGAACGGCCCCGGCTCGAGGCGCGGTGCTTTCCCCCACCGCCGGGATTCCTCCGCTCGCGGCGCGGCAGGAATTTGTGCCGCGCGTTGGCCGCCTGCGCGGCGGCGGTGGCTCTCGCGGGCCCCTGGTTCGTGACATGGCGTGATGATATCCGGCAGCTGGACCTGCCGGCGGACGACCTGCGGGCGAATGACGCCGCCGTCCGGTCCTTGTTCGGGGATCAAGCGGATGGATCGGTCTTTCTCACGGCCGCGCCCTCCCTGGCCGAGGCCCGTCGCAAGCTGGAGGAGTTTCACGCGTGGATCGCGAACGGCGGGGACCGGAGTCGCGGGGTGAGCCTGGGTCTGATCGTTCCCACGGAGCAGGCGGTGAAGGCACTGCGCGGGCACCTGGCCTCCCTTGAGGCTTTCCCGGCCGAATTCCGCCAGGCGCTGGGCCGCAAAGGGATGACCCCCGACTACTTCCAGCCCTTCCTGGAGGATTGGCGTCAAATGCTCGGGCAGGCGGCCGAAGGCGATTACCAGGCTCTGGTGGCCGAGATTGACCAGAAGTTGAGCGGACCTTTCGCGTTGCTGGCGAACCTCCGCTCCTCGCCGTATTGGTTCCTGACCAAAACCGCGGCGCGCGGCCCTGCCGCGCCGCCGGCGGAATTGGGCACCATCGGGCTCGACCAGCTCGGCTCGCTCAATGAACTCTTCCGGCGGTACCGCTGGTCGGCGCTCTGGCTGAGCCTCGCCGGGCTGGGGCTGGTGATCGCCAGCGTGTTCTGCATTTACCCCTCTCGCCGCGGACTGCGCATCGCGTTGATTCCCGCCAGCTCGTGTTTCCTGATCTTCGGGGCCTTCGGCATCGCGGGGCAGCAGCTCAACCTTTTCCACCTGCTGGGTGCCTTCCTGGGCATTTGCCTGTCGCACAACTACGCGATCTTCTCCGCCGAAACCTCCGCGACCGCCTCGTCGCCCCCGGTGCCGGTGCGTCTCTCCGCGGTTTCGACCGCGGCTTCCTTCGGGGTCCTCGCCTTCAGTGGCATCCCCGTCGTGAGCGCGCTCGGCCTCACGGTCAGCCTGATCGTACTCACTGCCCTCGTCGTGATTGAAGCGGAGACGTTCGCGGGTCCCGGCCGCCCATGAGCGCCAGCCTCCTGCATGCCTGGCGCCGCACCGTGCGCGCCGCACCTGACGCAATCGCCCTGATCGACCCGGCCGCGGGGGGGGCATTCACCCGCCGGCAATTGGATCTTCTGGGGGACCGTTGGGCGCTGGAACACGGCGCGGGACTGGCCGCCCAACCGGTGGCGATGTGTGAGCCCAACGGGGGCGATTGGTGGCGCGTGTTCCTGGGGCTGCTGAAGGCGGATGCGGTCATCGTGCCCCTCGATGCCGGCGAGCCGCCCGCGGCGCAGGCGGCATTGGCTGCCACCGCGGGTGCCGCGAGGCTTTGGTCGGCCAAGGGCTGGCGCCCGGCGACCCTCGGGCGTAAGCCGGCCCGCGATGGCCGCCGGCTCGTCAAATTGACCTCGGGTTCCACCGGACTCCCGCGGGCGCTGCCCTTCACCGATGCCCAGATGATGGCGGACGGCCGGCAGATCTGCCGGGGGATGGGGATCACCGGGCGCGATCTCAACCTCGGCATCATTCCATTCGGCCACTCCTACGGGATGGGCAACCTGGTGCTTCCTCTGGTGCTGCAAGGCACGGGCGTGGTCTGCGAGGCGTCGCCTTTGCCCCAGGCCATCGCGCGCGCCGTCGAACGCTGGCGGCCGTCCGTGTTTCCGGCGGTCCCCGCCATCCTCCGCGCCCTGGTCGAAGCCGAGGTGGCGCCGGACCAGCTGGCCCCGCTCCGGTTGGTCATTTCCGCGGGTTCGCCTTTGGCCCGGGAGGTCGCCCAGGCTTTTTATGAGCGCTTCGCCCGACGGGTGCACAACTTTTACGGTTCGAGCGAAACTGGCGGCATCTCGTACGATCCGGCGGGCGAGGCCGCGACCTCGGACGGAAACGTGGGCCTGCCCTTGCCGGGAGTGTACCTTTCCTGGGAGCCCGCGGGCAGGTTTAGCGTCTCGAGTCGCGCGGTCCTCACTTTGGGCAACCGCCGGCGCGGACGCGCGGGGGTGGGGGCGCATCGGCCCGCGGACCGGGCCCGGCGCAAACCGAACGGGGAAATCCTGCTGCTGGGCAGGGCTGGGCGAATGGTCAAAATTGCCGGACGAAGGCTCGATCTCTCGGAGGTGGAGCGCGCCCTCCGGAACACCGTAGGAGTAAAGGACGCCTTCGTGGCTCCCGAGCCGAACCGCCCCGACGCCCTCGTCGCGATCGTGGCCACCTCCTTGTCCGGCGGGCAGCTGCGCCGCGATCTCCAGACTCGGCTGGCCTCCTGGAAAGTGCCCAAACGCTTCCTGGTGCTGGCGCAGTTCCCTCTGACGGCGCGTGGCAAGACGGATACCGGACGACTGCGTCAGCTCTTGGCTGGCGCTGCCGTCTAGCCCGCCCTCCTTCGGCTTCCCGCGCGCCCGCGCGGTCGGATCAGGGCGTCCCCGCCGGTGCTTTCGCCGGGACGATGGGTCGCGCCGGCGGTGCGGCGACGCCCGTGAATGCATCGCCGGTCACCTGGGCCGCCTCCCAGCCGCGATCATGATCCAGTCCGGTGGTCCACCAGGTGTGTGCATCCAGGTGCAGGGGCCCGAGGACGCGCTCGTGGAAACGGGTGGGGAGCAGGAAGCCCGCCACTTCACGGTAGTCGAGAAACGTCGTGTCCACGTGGGCGCCTTTGGTCGTTTCAAACCCGTTCAGGGTCATGTGAACGCGAAAAAGGCGGAAGGTTTCGAAGTCGATCCAGAGCACCACCCGGTCCTCGGCGGCATCGCCGAACCCGGGCGTCAGCGCCCCGATGATGCGGTGATAGCGCCGCCCGCCCTCGGCCGCCTCCGGCAACGGCCGCCAGGCGTTCACGCGCTCAAGGAAGAAGGTCGGTCCGAAATGAAACATCCGAAAGGCGTCATTGGTCATCGCGGTGGCGCTAAGCTTGGCGGGATCCCGCTCCAATTCCCCGTTGTAGCGCACCGCTTCGATCCTGCCCGCCCGTCGCACCACCTGCTTGACCCCCGAGGGTCCGGTGTGCCGCACCACATAGAGTCCCTCCGCAGGGCGATAGCGTTCCTCGGACCGGACGCGGAACGCGGAATCGGTCACCAGGGGTTGGATGCGTTGGATCAGCGCGAACCAGTGGCCGTCCGTGGCCAGATTGAGGTCACCGGGATGCCGCCGCAGGTCGCCTCCATGTGCGGCCAGGCAGCGTTCGAAGATCATCCGCGCTGAGTTGCCGTCCTCCGCCGACCCGTCCACGGGGAGCACCGGAAAGGGCGCGACGCGCAGAACGACACAACCGGACAAGCCGAAGCAGGCGAGCAGGCCGGCCAGAAGGAGGAGGGGGAGTCGAGAGGCGACTCCACGCGCTAGGACTCCGATAACGTTCGTAAAGAAAGTCACAAAAGTGAGGAGCCCTATTCCTGTCATGAGCGGAGTCAGCGCGGATCCCTGCTTGTACACCCTGTCATGCGATCAAGGGGAGGCCGTCACGCGACAGCCTCTACGCCCGCCTGGGTTCAGGCAAGCGTCTCTGGAGGCGGAAGTTCGCCAGGCGGTTTAGGTCAGTTTTGCCCGCGACGTCTCCGCTTCCGCCGTCGTGTCGGGCGGCGCCCGGCATTTGAATTCCCGAATGCCCCCCGGCTTGCCGCTCAGATCGGGCTCCCTACCAAGGTGGCCTCAATCTCCACGGTCAGCTCCGCCCGGCAGATGTCGGCATGCAGGTACGTGACCCGGTCCGCGGGGCGCACGAGGAGACGGTGCAGGACATCCCTGGTCGTCCCGAGGTCGTTTGGCTGCCGGAGGTAGACCTTGAAATGGCGGGTGGCTCCCGCGGCGGCACCCAGATCCTCGCCCCACCCGCTCGCTTTCGAGATCAGCCGCAGGTTTTCCAGCGTGCAATCGATTTGGGGCAGGAGCTGATCGGGAAAACACGTCCGGTGCCCTTTGATGGCAGCCGTTCCCGAGATGAAGGCCCACTTCGCCCCGCCCACCTCGGCGACCGTGGCACGGGCGAAACTCGGCGAACGGGGACCGTGCTCGGCCGGATAGAGGTAGGCGGGCACCTGTTCGGGATTCTCAAAGTGCTCGGGTTTCCGGTCCACTGCCGCGAAAATCACGTTGAGCTGGTCGCCTTCGCTGCCCACCGCGGAGGCCGCGGGCAGCTTGGGCCGGAAGCCCTGACCGAACTCCTCCTCGAACGCGAAGGATCTGCCCTCGCAAAAGGCCCGGTAATGCTCGAGGCCGCCCGCGCTGCCATTGATGTCCGGGACGTAATTCCAGAGGCGAACCAGATGCCGCCCCCGGCAGGCCGCGAGTATCCTCCGGTACAGGGTTTTCGAAGCCCGGGACAGCTCGGTCCGCGAAAAGGGCTCGCTGGCATGGCCGACCAGAAACTCGCCTGCCCGGAATAGCCGGAGTCGGGGATTGGTTTCCACCGCGACGGCCTCGGGAAAGATCAACTCCTCCGCCGGTCCCGCCAAGCACCGCGCGGGGATCCTCGGGGCCTCCGGGTCCGCGGGACCGGGACGGGAGTCGAAGATCACCCGCAGCTTGGTGGGTTCGCCGGTTGCGATTGGGGCCATCATCAGGGTCGCTTTGCGCAGACGAGCGGGCGCCCGCACGTGAGTCAATGCGCAAGACTTACGCCTTGTCCCGAGGGCGTATTCGGGCAGCTATGCCCGGAATCATGACCCCGTTCGAGCTTTCGGTCCGCTTCTTTCTCCAATTGGCCGCGGTGCTCGCCTGTTGTCGATTGGTGGGGATGGCGGCGGCGCGCCTCGGGCAGCCGCCCGTGGTCGGAGAAATGATCGCGGGGGTGGTGCTGGGCCCCTCGCTGTTCGGCTATTTCCTGCCCTCGCTGCAGGCGGCGGTTTTCCCCGCAGAGTCCCGGCCGATCCTGTTCGCGGGGGCGCAGTTGGGACTGGCGCTCTACATGTTCACCGTCGGGCTGGAATTCCGGATCGAATTGATCTGCGCGCGGGTGCGGAGCGCGGCGGCGATCTCGGCTTCCGGCATTCTGGTGCCCTTCGCGCTTGGTTGCGGCCTGGGACTCTTCCTGCTGGGCCGGGAGGGTTTCTTCGGTCCCGGGGTGACCGCGCTCCAGGCGGGACCGTTCGTCGGCGCGGCGATGGCGATCACCGCGTTCCCGATGCTGGCGCGCATCATTGTCGAGCGAGGGCTGACCGGTACCACGGTGGGGGCCTTGGCGATCGCGGCCGCCGCGATCGATGACGCCGCCGCGTGGGGCATCCTCGCGCTGGTGCTCGCCAGCCTCAAGGGCGATCCCTGGATCGCGGCCAAGGCGGTCGTCGGCAGTGGCATTTTCCTGCTGTTGGTTTTCACACTGGGACGGAGGGCGCTGGCCGGTCTGGCCACCTTTGCTGCGAGAAACCAGTCCGCCGAGCGTTTCGCCTTCGGCTGGGTGCTGGTGATCCTGATGTTGGCCTGTTGGTACACGGACACCATCGGCCTCTATGCGGTTTTCGGGGCCTTCTTTCTCGGCGTGGCGGTCCCCCGCGGGGCCTTTTCGGATTCCCTCCGGGCGTGGGTTGAACCGCTCACAACCTGGCTGCTGCTCCCGCTGTTCTTCGTTTATTCCGGGCTGAATACGCGCTTTGATCTGGTCGGTGACGCTGGTCTGCTGGGGATCTCGCTCCTCGCCCTTGCAGTCGCCGTCCTCGGCAAGGCCGGAGCCTGCTATGTCGCCGCGCGGGCGTGCGGGGAAAACCATCGCGAGGCGATGGGGATCGGGTCCCTGATGAATGCACGCGGTCTCATGGAGCTCATCATCCTCAACATCGGGCTGGAGCAGGGGATCATCACCCCCACCTTTTTCACGGTGATGGTGTTCATGGCGATTTTCACGACCCTGATGGCGGTTCCGATGTTCAACTGGTCTTACCGCCGGACCTGAGCCAGCGCTGCCGCCGCGAGCGTCCGCCCCGGGCCGCTCGTTGGGGGCCCCTCACTGCCGCCAGGAAAAGCCGAGGGTGAAGCCGAGGGCGTCTATGCCCGGGTTCGGATCCGTTTGGCCCCCGTTGGAGAGATGCTGGAAAAAGACGCCGGCGAAGACGCGGCCATAGGCTGCGGGGCTCCACTCCGCGCCGGCGCGGACGAACCAGTTCAGGGTAAAATCCTGACCCTGGCCTCCTGGAACCCCGCGGGAATCGATCGCGCCGGCGCCCCCCCCCGCCCCGAGGTACCACGAGCGGGTGCGCGCGGGATTCCACCACTCAAGGGAGGGGGAGGCGGCGACTCCGGAATAAGACGATTCGGGACCCTTCAGGATTGCCGTGGCGAAGAAGGTCAAGCGGTGCCGGAGCACCAGCCGCGATCCGTCCCCGAGATCATGGCCCCGGATCTCCCCCGAGCGCCAGGACAACTGGGTTGGCAGCAGGGTGTACGCCAGCGGCGTGAGCTTCCCCACCTGCCAGATCACGCCGGACTCGACGCTCCAATCGGCCTCCGGCGATTGCGGCGTGCTTTGTGCCTGCAGAGGGCATCCGGCCGTCAGTCCGGCCAAGAGGCAAGCGAGGTGGGCTCGGGGAATGAGCAAGGCGCAGCAGGGTTCGGGACAGGTCTTGCTGGAAGCGGGTCGCTTGGAAAGCAATCTCCGCGCCTGCCCTGCTCCAGCCCGCGACCCTGCCGGGGACGGGCCGTCCTCTTGCGCACTCACCAGCGGTAGGACACCGTCGTGCCGATCGTGATCGGCGGGAGGTAGATCGCCCGCGAGCCCAGCTGTCCGCTCTGGCTCGTGCCCGCGTTGTTCGAGACCAGCGCCCGGTTGTTCGTCAGGTTGTCCACCCACAGCGAGAGGTCCCACTTGTCCCGGTAAAGCCCCACGTTGGCATCGTACTTCGTGTAGGCCGGGTAGAGGTTGTTGGTCGCGTTGCTCCACTGCAGCTTGTCCACGCGGCGCATCCGCAGGGAGGCCGTCAGCTGGAGTCCCTCCCGCAGCGGCGTCGAGAAGCGCAGACCGGCGAAGTGCTTCCACTTGGGTGCGCCCCAGGTGGAGAGCCCTGCGGTCGTGACCAGATCCTCCCCGCTGGGCACGGTGTAGAGCGGGACCACGCGCCGCTCCATAAATCGCGCGCTCGTGGTCGAGGTCTTGTAGTTGATACTCCACTGGCGGTTGATCCGGTAACGGAAGGCCGCCTCGAGGCCGCGGGAACGGATGTCGCCCCCGTTGACCAGGCCGTTGATCGGGAAGAGGTCGTCGATCGTCTGGCTGAAGCCCACCTGAGGGTTCTTCCACCGCATCTCGTAGACCGCCGTCTGGACGTAAAGGTCACCCTTCAGGAGGTATCCCTTCAGTCCGCCCTCGAAGTTGTCCACCGAATCGGGCTCGTAGGCGCGGGCCTGCGGACTGACGACCTTACCCGCGTAGTCGCGGAACCCGTTCGCCCCGCCGCGCCGGTAACCCTGGGAGAAGGTGGCATAGCCAAGCAGCTGGTCCGAGAACTGGTAGGAGGAGTTCAGCTTGAAGTAGGTCCGGCCCTTCTGGGACTCGGTGCGCTCGGTGAGGCGGCTCGTCGGTCCGGTGTAGTCACGGATGTTGGAAAGACCGTCATCCTCGTAGCTGAAGCTGCGCAGGCCGGCGGTCACATTCCACCGGCGGGAGATCCGGAAGTTCGCCTCCCCGAATAGCGCGCGCTCCTGGTAGTCGGACTGCAGGTTCTCGCGGTAGCCCTCGTTGTTCCGACGCGTCGGGTCCGCGACCACGAAACGCGCCCCGGCGGTGTCCAGGCCCGGGACGTACTCGCTGAAGCGCAGGCTGCGCCGGGTCTTGGTGTAGAACAGCCCGGTGATCCAGCTGACCGGACCGTCAGCGTCCTTCGAGCTCAGCCGCGTCTCGTGCACGAGCCCGCGGTGGTAATTGTCAAAGGTGATGAACGCGGGGCGGCCGTTGAAGGCGGCGTTGTTGATGTTCAGCTGCGGACTGATGTAGTTGTAGTAGGTGTTCCCGGCCGCGGTGTAGTCGGCCTGGCCCAGCTTCCGGTCCGTGTAGCCGCCCGTCGACGAGACCAGGCGCGCGAAGCCCAGGTCCCAGTCGAGATCCAGCGAGTCCATCCGGATGCGCCGGTCCGCGAATTCCTCGTTGGGGGAAATGATGGTGTGGTCATTGAACACCTGGCGGGTGGCGAGGGGCGTCGGCGCTCCCGGCTCGGGATTCCGCGCGATCGGGAAGAGCTGCGTGCCCGAGGTACCGTGGGCGTCCTGCGCCTGCTCCGCGTGGGAGACGCTCAGGGTGAGGCTGGGGGTGGCCTTCCAGCGGAGCGTGGCCCGCCCGCCGGTGACCTTCTGCCAGTCATCCTCAGCATAGCGCTGCTGCCCCGCGTTGGGCGTGCCGATCCAGGCCGGCGTCGGCGCCCACGGACGCGAGACGACCCGGTCGGTAAACCCGGCCTCGTCGAGGTGGGAGAGCGAGACCCGCAGCGCGAGGTTCGGGGCGAGCGGCACGTTGATCGTGGTGTCCGCATCAAACGAAAGGCCGCCGTGCTTGGTCTCGGAGACGGTGCCTGTGATGCGCCCCTCGAACTTCCCGAAGCGCGGCTGGTTGCTGATGTAGCGGATCGTGCCGCCCAGCGCCCCCGCGCCGTACAGCGTCCCCTGCGGGCCGATCAGGGTCTCGGCGCGCGCCACATCCTTGATCCGGAACCCGATATTCGGCAGCGGGGTGTCATCGAGATAGTAGGACAGGGTGGAGCGCACGAACTGCTCTAGGTTGTTGGCGTTGGCATTCCCCGTGTTGAGCCCGCGCACCGTCACATTGTCCGCGAAGCGCGCGCCGCTGAGGGGTGCGTTGATGGCCTCGCTCTCCGCCATCAGCCGCTTGATGTCCGTGATGTTGTACTCCCGCAGCGCGTCCTCCGACAGGACGCTGACGTTGATCGGGACCTTGTACGCCTCAAGGGCCCGCTTGAACGAGGTCACGACCACCTTTTCCTGCTGGATCACCTCCTCTTTCGCCTCCGGCTTGGTCACGGTGACGGTGGCGCGGTCGACGGCGGCGGGGGCAGGGGTGGTCTGCGCGGGGGCGGTAAAGGGAAGCAGGCCGGCGAGGAGGAGGCCCGCCGGAAGCGGAGCATAGCGTTGGCTTGGGTGGTTCATGGGTGCGCAGTTGGGTGGGTTTTGAAGCGGGGTCAGCGCGGGATCGCCTCAGGTCGGTCGGTTTCAGCCGGCCCATGCGGGATGGCTGAAACTTGCCCGTCCTGCGGAGGACGACTCGTCAAGCGGGCGCGTGGGAATGTCAGGCGGAACGGCGGATGGGGAACTCAGGCGGAACCCGGAGGAATGGGCCGTGGAGTTTGCGGCAGGGCGGGCACCGGGCAGGTTAGCTTTTCCGGCGGCCGATCGAGGTTGGCAAGCGCTAATCAATTGCGACGGGACTGCCGAGCTGCCCTCGGATCGGTCGGCAACGGCTTGATCTGGTGGTGCGTCCACGGTCGCGGTTTGGGGAACCCTTCGCCGCCCTCGCGCTGGAAACGGGAATCCGCCGGTGACCTCGGGAGGGCAGCGCCGCCTGCCGCACTAGCCCTGAGCCGCCGGCGCGGCGAAGTCCGCCTCGAGGCACACGAGGCACACGTCGTCCTCGAACTCGCTGCGCCCGCAGTGGGCCCGCACCCGCTCGAGGACCGTCGGGATCACCGCCCCCGCCGAGGCGCCCGCGAGGGTGTCCCGCAGGCGATCCACCCCGAAGAACTCGCCCGCCGCGTTCGCCGCCTCGAAGACCCCGTCAGTGTACGCCAACAGGGTGCTGTCGGGCGGGAAAGCCACCTCGTGCCGGCTGTACGCGAAATCCCCGAGCAGGCCCGCCGCCGGCTCCGGATCGGCCGGCGCCAGCCGCAGGATCTCGCCCCCCGCCGCCCGCAGCAGCGGCGGCGGATGCCCGGCGTTGCTGTAGGCCAGCGAGCAGCGGTCGAGGTCGATCACCGCGAAGAACACGGTCGCGAAGACCGGCTGGCGCGTCTGCTCGACGATCGGCATCAGGCTGCGGTTGATCTCCTGCAGCACGTTCTTCGGCTCGCCCGCCCGGGACCCCATCTCCTCCACCACGCCGCGCAGCAGCGCGGTTAGCAGGCCCGCCCGCACGCCGTGGCCCATCACGTCGCAGAGGAGCAGGCCGCAGCGCCTTTCCCCGAGCTTGAGCAGGGTGAAGAAGTCCCCGCCCAGCGTGGTGGTCGGCAGGTACAGGTGGCTGCAGCGCAGCGCGCTCTGCCCCGGGGTCCGCCCGCCCGGGAAGAACGGGGGCGCGCGATGCAGGAACGCCTCCTGCACCTGGCGCGCCATGACGAGGTCCGCCTCCATTTCCGCGCTCCGCCGCCGCAGCTCCTCCTCGGCCCGCTTGCGCCGGGTGATGTCGTGGCTGATGCCCACCAGGCCCACCACCTGGTCCCGCGCGTCCCGCAACAGCACCTTGGTGACGAGCGACCAATGCACGTCGCCCGCCGGCCCGAAATCCGACTTCTCCTGGTTGATGATCGGCGGGCCGCCGCCGAGCACCTGCTGGTCGTCCGCGAGCGCCTGGCGGCCCCGCTCGCCGGGGTAGAAGTCCAGCGTGGTCCGGCCCCGCACCTCCTCCGGTGAACTCGCCCCGAGTGACGCGAGGTGCGCGCGGTTGTTGAGGACGTAGCGCGAGGCGGTGTCCTTAACGTAAAGGCGGCTGGGCAAATGGTCGATGATGGTGCGCAGTAGGATCCGCTCCTCGTTCAGTCGCTCCTCCGCCTCCTTTGCGGCTGTGATGTCCCGCGTCAGCCCGAAGGTCCCGATGATCCGACCCGCGGCGTCGCGCCAAGGCATCTTCGTGCTCGAGGCCCAGCCCTGCGTGCCGTCGCGCCGGGTGAGGCGTTCCACCTTCGCGATCACCGGGCGACCGGTGCGGATGATCTCCTGCTCGTCGGCAAACGCCCGCTCCGCGTGCTCCTTGGCGAAGTAATCGAAATCCGTCCGGCCGACGCATTCCTCCGGGGACGCCGCGCCCAGCGAGAGGGCGTGCGCGTGGCTGTTGCGGACGAACCGGCTCTCCCGGTCCTTGAAGTAGATCCGGTCCGGACTGGTCTCCATCAGCACCCGCAGCAGCGAGGCCTCCAGGGAGTCGGCGGCGCCCGGCGCCGGCAGCGGGGGATTCGTGCTCATCGGGCGGGGCGGCGGTCAGCGGCGGCGCCGGCCGAACGGCGAGGTGCTCTTGCTCGCCGCCAGGCTCCCCTCGGCGGCCATCTCCTTGATCACGGTGGTGAGGTACGGGATCAGCTGCTTCTTGCGGCTGACCACCCCGGGCAGGTCGAACAGGTCATCCAGCTCCCGGCGGGCGTAGCGGATGCGCTCGAGGAACGCGTTTTCGCCCTTCACCAGCAGGAGGGAGTTCTGGGTGTTGATGTCGGTGACCAGCAGGGCCGCGAACGCGAGGCGCTCGTCGTCGCGCAGCTCCTGCATCGCGCGGGCGATCCCCTTCGCGTTGCCCTCGAAGTTGCCGAACCCCAGCTCCTCCACCTGCGACACCGAGAAGCGGACGCCCTCCTCCTCGTACACCTTGAAGTCCGAGCGCACGACTTTGTCCGGCGTCTGCGCGAGGATCACCGAGCCGGAGTTGAAGATCTCCTCGGCCAGCTGCTTCGAGTCGACCCCCGCGATCTCCCCCAGCCACGCCAGCATCAGCGCGTCCTTGCCGGTGGTCGTGGGGCCCTGCAGGTGCAGGGTGTCCGAGATCAGCCCGGACATCATGATCCCCGCGATCGACGGCGAGGGTTGCAGCCCATCCCGCCGGAAGAGGTCCGCCACGATGGTGCAGGTGGAGCCCACGGGCTCGTTGATGAACAGGATCGGCTGCGCGGTGTTGAGGCTGCCGAGGCGATGGTGATCGATGATCTCTACGATCGTGACCTCATCGGCGCCGGGCACGGCCTGCGTCAGCTCGTTGTGGTCCACCAGCACCAGCCGGGTCCGCACGGGCTTGAGGATGTCGCTCTTGGTCAGGATACCCGCGAGGCGGCCCTCATCGTCCGTCACCAGCACGGCCTGGGTGCTCAACCCGAATTGCTTGCGGGCGTCCGAAACCCGCGTGTCCGCGTCGACGGTGAGGAAGCTGCGGTCGATGACCCGCTCGAGGCTGGAGGCGGTACGGACGACCCACGCGGTGGTCGCGGAGTCGTAGGGGCTGGAGATGATGCTGACGCCCCGTTCGCGCGCGGCGGCCTCGACCTCCGGCTCGATGGGAAGACCGCTCGTGACCACCAAGGCCCGGATCCCGAGGTCGATCGCGCGTCGCTGCACGTCGCCCCGGTCGCCGACGATGATGATCGATTGCTCGGCCGGAATGCTCTCGCGCACGGAGATGCTCCAGAAAGAACGGATGTCCATCGTGCCCAGCCGGACAAAGAGATCCTCGACCCGCTCCGCATCGACCAAATGGATCGCCTGGCCCTTGAGGGCCCGCGCGATGGCGGCGAGCGAGCTGTGCACCTGCCGCATCAGGCGCGGCTCGCTGACCCGTGGGATAAACACGCCGCCCAGCTGCGCGAGGCTGATCAGGCCGACCGGCTTGCGCCGCGTGCTGGCCACCGGCAGGATCCTCACGTGGTGGCGGTCGATCAATTCCAGGGCTTCCGCGCAGGTCGCGTGCTCGTTCACGTGAACCACGTCGCTCGTCATCACGTCGCGCACCCGGGGGGAGACGTCGCTGAGGTAGTGGGGCAGGGGAACGCGAAACCGCGTGAGGATGGTGTCGATGCGGGCGTTAGAGTTGCCGCACCGCGCGGCCACAAATCCGGTCTCGCCCTTGGCCTCCTTCAGCGCGGCGTACGCGATCGCGGAGCACATCGCGTCCGCATCCGGGTTGCGGTGGCCAACCACGTAAGTCACGCTCCCGACGACGGGCGAAGGTGCCTGACGAGGAGCGGCGGCGGTGGCAGCGCGTGGGGGAGTCATCAGCGTGGTCGACAAGGGAAGCGGGGAGCGTCGAAGGAGGCAGAGAACGCCTTGGTCCGCAAGCGGATGCCGAGAGCGCGAATTCCGGATAACGACCGCTTGACGCGGGGTTCCCGCGGCCGCCGAGGCCCGGCGGGGAAAGATTGCTCCGGACGCGGTCTGGGGCATCGACGGCCGGATCGGAGGCGGGGGGCGCATCTGGGTTCTGGACCCTAGTTTTATCCCTGGACTGCGGTCCCGCGGTCCCGCTATCGGGGTGCCTCCAGTGTGCCTCCAGTCCTCCTTCAATTTCCGCCTCATCCGCCGGTTTTTCGAGCTTCCGCCGGGTCCAGGCGCGACCCCGATGGCTCCATTCCGGCAGGGTGACTTGGTGCCGCCGGATTCGGTTAATTATTGATTGGTAATTTTTTGGGTAATAAAAGGAAAACCCCCGCGGAACCGGTCCGCGGGGGTCGAGTGGGTAGAGACGGCTTGGTCCGGGCTGATTTCTTGCCTGAGTCCGGGAGGAGTGAGTTGCAGGGTTTTACCCCTAAATCAGTCCGGATCCGCGGTTGAGGCGATTGCCGGGCCGGCCAAGGTGGGCTCAGGGCCCGCGCTGGGCGGTGGTGCCGCCGGCGGTGCCGATCATGCCGGCCGCGCCCGAGGCGGGCGGGATGCCGTAGATGCGGGCGCTGAGGTTGGCGTTCGTGACGTTGAAGGGCACCGCCTGCCGGATGTTGTTCGGGCGCGTGGTGCTCGTCGAAGTCGGGTTGTTGGAGACGAACGGCGACGGGTTGTTGGTGTCCGGGTAGAACGCGATGTTCCCGCCGAGGAAGGCGATGTACCCACCGGTCGCCTTGTAGACGCCGGAAGTCTCGCTCCAGAGACCGTTGGTCTGAAGTCCGCGGGTGTAGATGACCGGGGTGGTTGCCTGGTCGCTCATCTTCACGCCGCCGACGAACTCCCAAGAGGGGGAGCGACCCGAGGTGAAGGAGGTGTGCAGCGTGTTGCGCTGGTTGGACGGCTGGATGATGAAGGTCGGGAAGGTGCCGCTGAAGGCCGGGTCGTTCTTCGAGAAGAAGAAGGTCGGATCGGTGAGGATGTTGTTCTTGGCGAGGATCCCGGGCCACTTCCAGGCAAGCTGGGGGGCGTTGAGCACCGAGTTCGCGATGTTGATCGGGTCGGGCAGGCGGTCCTGATTGTCGCCGGCGTAGATCTGCGCGGCCTTGAGGACCTCGCGGAGGTTGTTGGCATCGACCGCGCGCTGGGCCTTCTCACGCACCGTGCCGACCGTCGGGATGACGATGGCGGCCAGGATGCCGATGATGGCGATAACGGTGAGCAGCTCGATCAGCGTGAAGCCGGGGCGGTGGGCGGGGGCTCCGAGGCTGGGGGCGGGGCGGGCAATGGTCATAAGCGAGGTAAGGGTGCAGGTAAGAAGACGCGAGGAAGCGGTGGAGGGTTTCGGCGAAAAATCCCGGGCTCAAGCAGATTTTGCCCTCGCGAACGCGCGCCGGGCGACGGGCTTGACAATCCCGGAGGCGAGCCGAATCCTCCACGGTTCTCCTCCACTCTCTCTCCGGAAAGTGGGCCCTGCGGCCCGCTTTTTTTTTCCCAACTTTCCCGCAAGTCCATACTCCCATGAGCAGCGAAATCCTCTCCGTCCTTGAGTATATGGAAAAGGAAAAGGGCATCCCGCGCGCCGAGATGATCGCGACGATCGCGAACGCCCTGAAGACGGCCGCCCAGAAGGGCATCAGTTCGGGCCAGGAGCTGCGGATCGACATCAACCCGCGCAATGGCCAGCTGCAGGCCTGGTGCCTGCTCAAGGTGGTCGACTCGGTCAGCAACCCCCGCACGGAGCTGCACGTCGAGAAGGCGCAGGCCCTGAAGCCCGGCGCCGTCATCGGCGAGGTGCTGGAGAAGGCGATCGACCCCTCCTCGCTCGGGCGCATCGCGGCGCAGACGGCGCGGCAGGCGGTGATGCAGCGGCTGCGGCAGTTCGAGAAGGACCGCATCTTCGACGATTTCAAGGACCAGGTCGGCAACATCGTCACCGGCACGGTGCGGCGCCGCGAGCGCAGCGACCTCTTCATCGATCTGGGCAAGGCGGAGGCGGTGATGCCCGCCAAGGAACAGGTTCCCGGCGAGGAGTACCAACCGGGCGAGCGCATCCGCTGCCTGCTCCTCGAGATCCAAAGTTCGCCGCGCGGGCCCGAGATCGTCCTGAGCCGAGCCAGCCCCCGCTTCGTCCGCCGTCTCTTCGAACTCGAGGTCACCGAAGTGGCCGACGGCACGGTCAAGATCGAGGCTTTCGCCCGCGAGCCGGGTTACCGGACGAAGATCGCCGTCACCAGCACCGACTCGAAGGTCGATCCGGTGGGCGCCTGTGTCGGCGCGCGCGGCGCCCGGGTGAAGACGATCGTCCGTGAACTGGGCGGAGAGAAGATCGACATTATCAAGTTCTACGCGGATCCGCGGGAAATGGTGATCGAGGCCCTGAAGCCCGCGGTGCCGCGGGAGATCGTCCTCGACGAGAAGTCCCGCCGCATCTTGCTGCGGGTCGCCAACGACGACCTGGCCATCGCGATCGGCCGCAAAGGACAGAACGCTCGCCTAACTTCGCGTCTGGTCGGCTGGCGGATCGACATCGAAGAATTCCGCGCGGTCGGCGCCGACCCGGAGGGCGATGCGAAACGTAAGCTGGTCGCCGGCCTCGGGGTGACCGAGGACCTCGCCCTCCGACTCGTCAAGGCGGGCTTCGTCTCGCTCGAACTTTTTGAAGGGGTGGAGTCGGCGGACCTTGAAGGCTCCGGCTTCAGCCCTGAGGAAGCCGCCCTCGTTATTCAGCGCGTCGCCGCGCAGGCGCAGTAACCCGTAGCGTCCAGGTCCGAACGCATGAGCATCCGCATCCACAAACTCGCCGAGGAGCTCGGCCTGGACAATAAGGAGATGATGGCGCTGCTCAAGGAGCGCCGGATCATCGGCCAGGACGTCAAGTCGGTCTCGAGTACCGTGGACAAGATTAGCGCTGCGTCGCTGCGGGAGGAGTTCGCAGCGCGCCGTCCAGTCGCGGTGGCTGCCGCTCCCGAGACCGCGGCCATCCCGGCGGAGGCCCCGGCGCCCGAGTCCGGTCCGCCCCGCGTCAACCTTCCCTCTGGCGTCTTTGTGAAGAGCCGGCAGGATATTGAGCGTGAGCGCGAGGCCGCGTCCGCGGCCAAGGCGGCCGCCCTGAAGGCCGCCGCCGCGCCGCCCCCCCTTCAAAAACCTCTGGCAGGGGGCGTTTGAACAAGTGCAGCAAGGCCAAGGAGAGTTGGTTGATGCGAACGT
>SYDD01000370.1 GCA_005786775.1 Opitutaceae bacterium | reverse complement strand
TGACGAGCGCGTACGCGGCCGAGTGCGACTTGTTGAAGCCGTAACTGGCGAACTTATTGAGCAGGTCAAAAATCTCGTTCGCCTTGCGCTCGTCGATGCGGTTCACCCGCCCGGCCCCCTCGACGAATTTGAGGCGCTCCTGGGCCATCGCGTCCGCGTCCTTCTTGCCCATCGCGCGCCGTAGCATGTCGGCACCGACGAGCGTGTAGCCGGCGATGATCTTGGCGCACTCCATTACCTGCTCTTGGTAGACGATAATCCCGTGCGTCTCGCGCAGCGACTGCTCGAGCAGTGGGTGCGGATAGGAGACGCTGGCCGGATCCTTCTTGCCGCGGGCGTAATCCGGGATGAACGCCATCGGACCAGGCCGGTAGAGCGCACAGATGGCGTTGATGTCGTCGATGTGAGAGACGCCTACCTGGCGGCAGGCATTCTGCATGCCCGGCGACTCGAGTTGGAACACGCCCACGGTACGACCGGCGTTAAGTAGGGCGTATGTCGCGGGGTCGTCGAGCGGGATCGTCTCGATGTCGAACGCGGGGTCCGCCCCGCGCCGGATGTGCGCCACGGCGTCCGCGATCACGGTGAGCGTCTTCAGCCCGAGGAAGTCCATCTTCAGCAGGCCGAGCTTACCTACCGCGTTCATGTCGAACTGCACGGTGATGTCGCCCTCCTGCAGAGTGAGCGGTACGAAGTCCTCGAGAGGCTGATCGGTGATGATGATGCCCGCGGCGTGCTTGCCGGTGTTACGCACCATCCCCTCGAGCACGCGGGCCTGGTCCATGATGCGCTTGGCCACCGGGTTGCGCGCCACTTCGTCGCGTAGCTCCGCGCTCTTAGCGACGGCATCCTCCAACGTAATATTGAGCTCGTCCGGCACCATCTTGGCGAGGCGGTCGGCCTCCGCAAAGGGTAGGTTATGCACGCGGGAGACGTCGCGGATGACCATCTTGGCTCCGAGGGTACCGTAGGTGATGATATTGGCGACGCACTGCTCGCCGTACTTGCGGCGGACGTAGTCGATGACCTCGCCGCGGCGGCGCATGCAGAAGTCGATGTCGAAGTCGGGTGGGGAGACGCGCTCCGGATTAAGGAAACGCTCGAAGAGCAGCCGGAAACGGATCGGGTCGAGGTTGGTGATTCCTAGGAGGTAGGCCACGAGGCAGCCGGCGCCGGAGCCGCGGCCGGGACCCACGGGAATGCCCTGCGCCTTCGCCCACGCGATAAAGTCCCAGACCACGAGGAAGTAGTCGACGAACCCGGTGACGCCGATGATCGCCAGCTCGAACTCGAGCCGCACCACCAGTTCCTCGTCGCGGGTGAGGCCGGCGTAGTCGGGCGCCTGCGGTTTCTGGCCCGCGGGCGGTTGGCGGATGCGCTCCAGCCGTTCTGCGATCGCCGGCTGTGCGGCGACGGGAGCCGGATCAAAGCCGTAACGGGTCCGCAGGCCCTCGAGACAGAGCTGATGGAGGTAGCCTGTCCGGTCGGTCTTCACCTCCGGTGGCAGCGGGTAGCGGGGGTAGCGCTCGCTGCCCTTGGGGAACGGGATTGCAAGGTCGCACATCTCGGCGACGAGCCGGGTGTTGGGGACCGCATCCGGGACCTCTGCGAACAGCCGTGCCATCTCCGCGCCCGACTTCAGGTAGAACTCCTGCCCGGTGAAGCGCATCCGCTTCTCCTCCTCGATCTTAGCGCCGGTCTGGATGCAGAGCATCGCGTCGTGCGGGCCGGCGTCGGTCTGCCGCACGTAGTGCACGTCGTTCGAGCAGACCACCTTCAGATTGAACTCCGCTGCGAGCTGGAGGAGCCCAGGGATGATCTGCCGCTGCTCGGGCAGACCGTGGTCCTGCAGCTCGACGAAAAAGTTCTCGCGCCCGAAGATCTCGACGAAGCGGCCGCACGCCCGGCGGGCCTCCTCCTCGCGGCCGTGCAGCAAGTGCTGCGGCACCAGCGAGGCGAGGCAGCCGGTAAATCCGATTAGGCCCTCGGCGTGGCGCGCGAGAGTTTCGAGGTCGGTGCGGGGCTTGTAGTAGAAGCCCTTTAGGTGGGCGTCGGAAACCAACTTCAGTAGATTCTGGTAGCCCCGAAGATTTTTTGCGAGCAGGCCAAGGTGGAAGATGGTTTTGCCCTCATCGTCGTTGCGCCCGTGCTTTTCCAGTCGCGAGTGTTCGACCAAGTAGAGCTCGCAGCCGATCAGCGGCTTGAGGCCGCGGGCCTTCGCCTGCTGGTAGAACTCGATCGCGCCGTAGAGGTTGCCGTGGTCCGTGAGCGCCATCGCGCCCATCCCCATCTCGACCGCCCGTTCGACCAGCCGGTCGATGCGGCAGCACCCGTCCAGCAGACTATAGTCGGTGTGGACGTGGAGGTGGACAAACTGGGGATCGGCGGACACGCGCGGGCTGAGGGAAGCCGCTGCGCGTGGCCGGGCAAGAACCGAAACGACCGGCGGCGCCGCGCGGGGTTTACGCTCGCCACGCGGAGCCGGCTGGACATGCTCTGCGCACCCGCACGTCGCCATCCGGCGCGTTACCCGCCTATGAGCTCCTCTGCCCCCGCCGCTGTGCCCGCCCCGCTCCCCGACCGGCTGCAATCGCTCGATGTCTACCGCGGCCTGATCATGATTTCCCTCGCGTGCAACGGCTTCGGCCTTGCCGCAACGGCGCGCAACCACCTCAAGAACGATCCGGAGTCCGGGTTCTGGGGCCTCGTGCTGCACCAATTTGAGCACGCCGAATGGCGCGGGGGCGGCTACTGGGATCTTATCCAGCCGTCATTCATGTTTATGGTGGGTGTGTCGATGGCGTACTCTTACGTGAGGCGCCAGCGGGACGGCGAGTCGTGGGGTGGGATGTTCCGGCACGCCTGCTGGCGGGCCGTAGCGCTCGCGTCGCTCGGCATCTTTCTCATTTCGAATGGGCGTAACGGCACCGAATGGTCGCTGATGAACGTGCTGACGCAGATCGGCCTCGGGTACCCTTTCCTCTTTCTGCTCTGGGGTCGTTCCACGCGCGTACAGGTGGGTGCCGTAGCGGCGATTTTGATCGGGACTTGGGCGCTATATACGGCCTACCCGGCGCCGGGCATTGATGCCACGGCGGGGGCGCCGAAGGCCGGCGTTACCGCCGGGTGGGCGCAGCAGCACCTCGCGGGGGTGGGGGTGGCGTGGCACAAGAACGCGAACGTGGGCCACGCGATCGACACTTGGCTGCTGAATCTGCTGCCGCGGACGGAGCCCTTCGTCTTCAATGGCGGCGGGTACCAGACGATCAACTTCCTGCCTTCGCTCGCCACGATGCTGCTCGGGTTGATGGCTGGGGAGCTCCTGCGCTCCAGCCGCGGAGCGCAGGAGAAGGCGCGTTGGCTGCTGCTGGCGGGGATCGCGGGCCTCGCGCTGGGTCTACTCGGGGCGGCGGTCGGGATCCCGCTGGTGAAACGCATCTGGACGCCGAGCTGGGCCCTGTGGTCGACTGGCTGGTGCGCGCTGATTCTGGGCAGCTTGTACTGGGCGGTGGACATCCAGCGCTGGCGCGGTTGGACCTTTCCCCTCGTGGTAGTCGGAATGAATTCCCTCGCGATCTACGTCATGGGGATGCTCCTACGGCCTTGGACGGCGAAGACTTTCCAGACTCACCTCGGATCGGACGTGTTCAAGGTGCTGGGCGCGGCGAACGCGCCTTTCGTGCAAGCGACCTTGGTGGGTCTGATGTTCTGGCTGGGGTGCTGGTGGCTCCACCGCCGCCGGATCTTCCTGCGGCTCTGACGTCGCAGGAAGGAGCGCGGCGATCCCGCATCAGAGTTCCGCGAGCCGCACGCAGGCCGCCTCGCGGGCGGGCCCCGCCGGGACCAGCGGAGGCACCGCGTCGCGGCAGCGCGGCACCGCGTGCGCGCACCGGGGATGAAAGGCGCAGCCCGCGGGCGGATTGATCGGCGAGGGCGGATCGCCGGGTAGCACTAATCGCTGCCGCGTCCGTTCCACGTCCGGATCCGGTACCGGGATAGCGCTCACCAACGCCTTCGTGTAAGGATGCTGCGGGTGCTCGATCACATCCACCGCGACTCCCAGCTCCACGATCCGTCCCAGGTACATCACGGCCACGCGGTCGGAGATGTGCTTCACCACGGAGAGGTCTGTGTATAGCGAGATACCGGATGCATTATATGGCCGTGGATGGGCGACAGCCTTTGGTTTCGAGCCAGGTCACCATGCTCCAATCACCATACTCCACACTTCTATCC